>NZ_JBHFKZ010000034.1:0-51417 GCF_042879375.1 Photorhabdus sp. RM323S | reverse complement strand
GCTTGATACCCAAAATTGTCAGACGGACAATTGGGGGCAAGGCAAAAATAATGGTGACGATAACCCCAGGTACGTTACCGATACCAAATAACATGACAATGGGAACCAGATAGACAAATGCTGGCGTGGTTTGCATGGCATCAAGCAGAGGTCGGATGATTTTTGCGGCTCTCCCACTGCGTGCTAGCCAGATGCCAAGTGGTAAACCAATGATGATACAGAACAGCAGAGATGTCAGAGCCAATGCCAGAGTGACCATCGCTTCAGACCATGCTCCAATTGCACCAATAATGATCAGTGAAACAAGTGAGGCAATACCCATGCCAATGCCTGATAGCTGCCAGGCAATCAGAGTAAAAAACAGGATTGCAACGGGGGCGGGCATTGAGGTTAGAAATTGCTCAAAATTGCTGAGAACAAAATCAATTGGGACACGCATTCCCTGAAATGCTGGGCGAAAATTCAGTACAACCCAGTCAATAGCATGGGTTACCCATGAATCCAAGGGAATAAGTGTGTGCTGGAATGGATCCATGATATTGAAATGTTCAGGTTGTACTGTTGTTGCTGGCGCATCCAGCCAGTCAGAACCCGTTGAGTTGTCAACACTGGCTTCGCTACCCCAGGGATCGATGTTATCAGCCGAGGAGGGATGGGGATCCCTCGTATCTGGTGCAGGCTGAGTTTGATGTTCGTTTTGATTACCCATTTGGTGTCTCCTTATCTAAAGCCTGTAACAGCATTCCTTTGGAAATAACGCCGATGTATTTGTCGTTATCCCCAACAACCGGAACCGCACAAGGTGATTGTGCTACAACAGAGATCAATTCATTGAGAGGCATATCTGCGGCAACGGCGGTTGGCTCGGTTAATATGGCGTGTTCGATAGGTTTTTTTTCCCGTAATGTTTTTTCCAATGAATTGATTGAAACCACACCTGCGAACTTTTGCCCACGTTCGATCAGATAGCCATAATTCCTGTTCTCATCATCCAGGACTTTCAATGCGGAAAGAGGGCCAAAGCCTGGCGCAACATGAAGAAGCGAGTCCGGGCGGCGGCGAGCGACATCTTTGGCGCTGAATACATGGCTGATATCTACGCCCCGGAAAAAGGTTTTCACATAGTCGTTTGCCGGATTATTCAGGATTTCATCAGGTGTTCCGACTTGTACAACAACACCGCCTTGCATAATGGCAATTCGATCCCCGATACGCATTGCCTCATCCAAATCATGAGAAATAAAGACGATGGTGCGTGGCTGATTACCTTGTAGACTGAGTAACTCGTCTTGCATTTCTGTGCGAATTAATGGGTCAAGGGCAGAAAATGCTTCATCCATTAGCAAAATATCCGGGTTATTAGCCAGTGCTCTGGCAAGCCCGATACGCTGACGCATTCCGCCTGAAAGTTCATCAGGGTAGGATTGCGCATAACTTTCCAGATTTACCTGTTTCAGTGCATCTAGTGCTTTTTTATGGCGTTCTTGTTTGGGGATCCCGGCAAGTTCCATACCAAAAGCTGTATTTTCCATGACGTTTAAATGTGGCATCAGTGCGAATGATTGGAAAACCATACTGATTTTGTTACGGCGAACTTCTCTTAACGCTGTTTCTGAAATCTCAGAAATATCTTCCCCATCAATTAATACCTGACCGCGAGTCGGTTTTATCAGGCGATTGAGAAGGCGTACCATGGTGGATTTGCCGGAGCCTGATAATCCCATGATGACAAATATTTCGCCTTCTTCAATGGCCAGATTGGCATTTTGTATACCAATAGTCAGACCTGTCTTTTCAAATATCTGATCTTTATTCAAGCCAGAATTCAGCAATTTGAATGCATATTCTGGGTGCTTACCGAATATTTTATAGAGGTTTTTAACTTCGAGTTTAATTGCCATGAAATAGTTACTTTCCTTTCAATGGTTATTTAATAATTTTATGCATTATTCATCTCTGCACGATTCTTTGAAGATATATACCCTAACATACTGAGAGAGTCTGACAACCCTATGTTAATGTTAATTAATGTAAAAATTAGTGATATTAAATTACTTAAATTAAATATATTTGGAGTGATTTCATTATTATGAGCAAATTATTTTTTATGAAGTGATTCTATTGTTGAAAGGATAAATTCCTTCTATGCTATTGTTATTAGTATATTTTTATGATAATAAAGCAATAATTCGTCAATTATATTTTAGATGGAATTGGTTATTAATTTATAATGTTGACTATGTCTGATCAGAGTGAAATTTAATTTAAAATCAATTAAATTAATTAATGCTTTTTGTCGTTTGAGATGATAAGAATGGCTGTTTCTGGTAAAAAATGTTCACAGGAATAGTTTCATCTGTAAAAAACACCATAAAAAATATAAGGATTTTATGGTGTTTTATCGTTTAAAAAATAGGCTTAATGGTATTGTTTTTAAATATTATCGTGTTACGGTTATCAGGCGTTCGAAATATTCTAGATAAAATAAAGTCATTTTCTTCAAAAGTTCCAATCTTCATCTTCTGTATTAACTGCTTTACCAATAACATACGATGAACCTGAACCAGAAAAGAAATCATGGTTTTCATTTGCACCAGGTGATAATGCGGAGAGTATTGCCGGGCTGACATTCGTTGTTTCTGAAGGAAATAAGGCTTCATAGCCAAGATTCATTAATGCTTTATTGGCATTGTAATGTAAGAATTTTTTAACATCTTCAGTCCAGCCAACAATACCATAAAGCTCTTCGGTATATTTAACTTCATTTTCGTATAAATCTAATAATAATGAAAAGGTAAAGTCTTTAATTTCTTTTTTCTCTGGTTTAGCATATTTATTCAATGATTTTTGGAATTTATATCCAATATAATAACCGTGAATAGCTTCATCTCGGATAATAAGGCGGATTAAATCGGCTGTATTGGTTAATTTGCCCCGACTTGACCAATACATAGGTAAATAGAAACCTGAATAAAATAAAAATGATTCCAGAAAAACACTGGTAACCTTTTTCTTTAATGGATGATTATCACAATAATAATTTAAGATAATTTTGGCTTTATTCTGTAATGAAAAATTACTTTCACTCCAGCGATAGGCGTCATCTACATCCGTAGTCAGGCATAATGTTGAAAAGATGGAACTGTAAGAACGTGCATGAACGGCCTCCATAAAACTAATATTGGACATAACCGCTTCTTCGTGAGGTGTCAGCGCATCTTCCATTAATGCCGGAGCGCCGACTGTATTCTGGATGGTGTCCAATAGGGTTAACCCGGTAAATACCCGGATAGTGAGTTTTTTCTGTTCTGCGGTCAATGTATTCCATGAGGGAATATCATTAGATAACGGGATTTTTTCCGGTAGCCAAAAGTTAGTTGTCAGCCGGTTCCAGACTTCTAGATCTTTGTCGTCTTCAATTCGATTCCAGTTAATTGCACGTATAGGATGACTAATCATAATAAATTTCCAGCATTAATTTTACAATGAGCATGAAACACAGCCTTGTACTTCTGTACCTTCCAAAGCAGTTTGTCTCAGACGAATGTAATAAAGTGTTTTGATCCCTTTACGCCAGGCATATATTTGGGCTTTGTTAATATCGCGAGTAGTGGCACCATCTTTAAAGAAAAGTGTTAGTGATAATCCTTGATCGACATGTTGAGTCGCTGCGGCATAAGTATCAATAATCTTTTCCGGCCCTATTTCATAAGCATCTTTGTAATATTCAAGATTATTATTGGTCATAAACGGAGCTGGGTAATATACTCGTCCTGTTTTGCCATCTTTACGGATCTCAATACGGGATACAATAGGGTGAATACTTGAGGTTGAATTGTTGATATATGAAATAGAACCTGTGGGAGGAATAGCCTGAAGATTCTGATTGTAAATACCATGGGCCATAACTGAAGCTTTTAATTCAAGCCAGTCTTGTTGACTGGGAATAATTATTCCTGCTTGTTCAAATAGTTGACGGACTTTTTTTGTCTGAGGTTGCCATGATCTTTCCGTATATTTATTGAAGAATTCACCACTGGCATAACGGGAATCTTTAAAACTTTTAAAGTAGCGATTTCGCTCAATTGCAATCTGATTTGAAACCCGCAAAGCATGATAAGTGACGATATAGAAATAGATGTTTGTGAAATCAATTCCCTCTTCAGAACCATAATGAATGCTTTCCCTTGCCAAATAGCCATGAAGATTCATTTGACCTAAACCAATCGCATGAGAATCCTGATTTCCTTTTTCGATAGAAGGGACTGAACGGATATGGCTCATATCTGATACGGCAGTTAAGGCGCGAACAGCTGTTTCAATAGAAAGGGCAAAATCAGGTGAGTCCATTGTATGAGCGATATTCATCGATCCCAGATTACAACTGATATCTTTCCCAATATGGCAGTAATTTAAATCATCGTTATATTCACTGGCACTGTTAACCTGTAAAATTTCGGAACATAAATTGCTCATATTGATCCGGCCTTTAATTGGGTTAGCATGATTCACAGTGTCTTCATACATAATATAGGGATAACCGGATTCGAATTGGATTTCAGCTAATGTTAAGAAAAATTCACGGGCATTGATTTTTGATTTGCGAATTTTTTTATTATTTACCATTTCAGCATATTTTTCTGTAATGCTAATTTCAGACATTGGCACGCCATAAACCCGCTGAATATCATAAGGTGAGAATAGATACATTTCTTCATTGTGTTTAGCCAATTTAAAAGTGATATCAGGAATGATGACCCCAATAGAGAGAGTTTTTATACGGATCTTTTCATCGGCATTTTCCCGTTTTGTATCCAGAAAACGAAGAATATCAGGGTGATGAGCATTGAGGTAAACGGCACCTGCACCCTGGCGTGCACCAAGTTGATTGGCATATGAGAATGCATCTTCCAGCATTTTCATCACTGGAACGATGCCTGATGACTGATTTTCAATCATTTTTATTGGTGCGCCGGTTTCCCGTAGATTACTGAGTAAGCAGGCGACACCGCCACCACGTTTTGAAAGTTGTAATGCTGAATTGATTGAACGCCCGATGGATTCCATATTGTCCTCAATTCGCAGAAGGAAACAGGAAACCAGTTCTCCACGCTGCTTCTTACCACAATTAAGGAAAGTTGGCGTTGCGGGTTGAAAACGGCCACTGATAATTTCATCGACCAGACGGTCAGCCAGTATCTGATCACCTTGAGCTAAGGTCAGTGCTACCATGCATACCCGATCTTCATAGCGTTCCAGGTAGTGTTTATTATCGAAGGTTTTTAGTGTATAGCTGGTGTAATATTTGAATGCGCCCAGAAAAGTTTGAAAGCGAAATTTTTTACTATAGGCTTGCTGAAAAAGCTTTTTAACAAAAGCAAAATCGTACTGTTTTAGTACTTCAGTTTCGTAATATCCCTTTTGTTGAAGGAAATCGAGTTTCTCTTTCAGATCGTTAAAAAAGACTGTGTTTTGATTTACATGTTGGTGGAAATAGTGATGAATGGCCAGTTTGTCTTTATCAAACTGAATGTTTCCTTCATTATCGTGCAGATTGAGCATAGCATTGAGAGCATGATAATCCTGCCGCTCGTTAATTTGGAAAGTCATGATTACATATTCTCTGGTGAGTAATGTTGCCAGAATCTTTGGATACCCTGGTGTACTTGATATACATCTTCTTCAGTACCCAATAGTTCAAAACGGTATAGGAGTGGTATCTGACATTTTTCTGAAATTATCCGTCCGGCGATACCGTAAGCTTCGCCAAAGTTTGTATTTCCGGCGGCTATGACTCCCCGAATCAGTGCTCGGTTTTCGGCAACATTTAGAAACTGGATAACTTGTTGTGGAACCGCGCCTTTAGCACTGCCACCACCATAACTTGGTATCAGTAAAATGTAAGGTGAAGTTACATTGAGCAGATTACCTGATTGGTTTATCGGAATACGGAGAGCTGGCATCTTGAGTTTCTGGACAAATCTGTCGCTATTTCCGGATGAACTGGAGAAGTAGACCAGCGGATTCATATTCATAGTAAACCTACAAATTCTCAGATAACGCGTTGATTTTATCAGGGCGGAACCCTGACCAATGCTGTGTGTCTGCGACGACGACGGGAACTTGCTGGTAACCCATAGTGCGGACAATCGCTAAAGCCTGTTGATTTTCGGTTAAATCAATAATCTGATAAGGAATATTCTTTTGGTTTAGAGCCTGGTAGGTCGCATCGCATTGTACGCAGTCAGGTTTGCTATAAATAGTAATGCTCATTAATGACTCCTTTTTCAGTTTGTGGGTATGTAATGATAAAATTTGGTTCACTGGTAAAAGTTTTCCAAAAAGCTATAACTGGACTTATACTATATGTAGTGGGATTTTAATTCAACCATACTATATATGGTGTTAATTTTACATTGAGTGACTATCATCAAAATTACGGTGTTGTTTATTCTCTATTGGCTGGGAGACTTTTTCCCTATTGGGAGAATTTAAGTTTTCTAGTCGGTGGTAAGGGAGAAACTGAATTCATCATTGCAATTTATTGAAAAGACGATTTACTCTAATCCCTATAATAATTGATATTTTTTCAATGGAGGAGGTGGCTATGTATCATCAGTATCTTGATACACCTAAAGGATTTCCAAAACCGTATGTTCATATCACTGCGGATGATAAGGGAGTAACTAGTCTGTATTTTGTTGATGAAAAAACAGCGCCTGAAGTAAAAAATGATATCACTAAACAGTGCGTGAAGGAGTTGCGGGGGTATTTTACGGGTAAACGTACTGAGTTTTCTGTTCCACTCAATCCGGTAGGAACTGAATTCCAGCAGCGTGTCTGGTCGCTGTTATGTAATATCCCGTTTGGCGAAGTGTGGAGTTATAAGCAGCTATCATTAGCATTAGGTTCAGTCAATTATTGTCGTGCTGTAGGAATGGCTAATTCCCGTAATCCGATCTCATTAATTGTGCCTTGCCACCGTGTTATTGGGCATGATGGTAAGTTGGTGGGATATACCGGTGGTTTGAATATTAAAAGCTGGTTATTGGAACATGAAAAAGTATAACAGTTTGCTTGTTTAATAAATTGTCTGATAAAAGACCAGGGAAGGTCATAGAATATTTACATATGTACATTATTTGGCAGTAAAACTAAATAAAAGATAAGATCTATTGTATTTTATTATGCTTTTCGTGATCTTGGTTGTAGACAATCAACCAATTTATTTGCTGTACTGTATACGACACAGGTTTTGTGTCTTATTTTCACGTTAAAGGTAAGTTTGATGTCAAAAATTAAAGGTAACGTTAAGTGGTTTAATGAATCTAAAGGATTCGGGTTTATCACTCCAGAAGATGGTAGCAAAGACGTATTTGTGCATTTCTCTGCTATTCAGAGTAACGGATTTAAAACTCTGGCAGAAGGTCAAAAGGTAGAGTTTGAAATCACTGACGGCGCTAAAGGTCCATCTGCTGTAAACGTTGTCGCTATCTGATTTTAACTCCGTATTTTGAAAAACCCGTTGATATAACGGGTTTTTTTTATTTTTGTGATGTGTGTGTAATTTTAAAGCTCGTTCATTAGTGCGAAAGCTAAAATTGTCATCAGTAGTGAGCCGAAAAGATTAAGCAGAACTGTTCCCAATGCCCATCCCAGTTTTCCATCCAGCAACAAATAAACGACTTCAACAGAAAACGTGGAAAAGGTTGTTAAGCCGCCGCAAAAACCGGTGGTTAGCATGAGTTTCCAGGTCGGATCAAGATGGGGGGATTTATTAAAATAGGCTAACCCCAGCCCGATGATCAATGCACCAATACAGTTAACGGTAAGGGTGCCAACCGCGATGTTAGTAGAAATACTATTAAGGCGGAGGCTGATAAACCAGCGTAATACACTGCCTAAGCCACCACCAATAAATACAGCCAAAATAATATTAATCATAGTAAATCTTATGATTATTTGACTTCTTCGCCTCTGGCTTGCAAATCAGCATGGTAAGAAGAACGGACGAATGGTCCGCAGGCAGCATGGCTAAATCCCATAGCCATAGCTTCTTCTTTCATTTCATCAAATTCCTGTGGGCTAACGTAGCGCTGTACCGGTAAATGATGGCGGCTGGGTTGTAGATATTGGCCCAGTGTTAGCATGGTGACACCATGGCGGCGCAAATCACGCATAACATCGAGAATTTCTTCGTTGGTCTCACCAAGACCCACCATCAGGCCAGATTTAGTCGGAATATCGGGATGGGCTTCTTTGAACTTTTCGAGCAATTTCAGTGACCACTCATAGTTTGCGCCAGGGCGTACCTGACGATAAACCCGCGGTACGTTTTCCAGGTTATGGTTAAAAACGTCGGGAGGTGTTGCTGTCAATATTTCAAGTGCACGATCCATACGCCCACGGAAATCAGGAACCAAGGTTTCAATTTTAATGGATGGATTTTTTTCACGAATAGCAGAGATGCAGTCAGCAAAGTGTTGAGCACCGCCATCGCGCAAGTCATCACGGTCAACGGAGGTGATGACGACATAGCGCAGTGCCATATCTTTGATGGTTTGTGCCAGTTTTACCGGTTCGTTGGTATCAGGTGCTGTAGGGCGGCCGTGGGCTACATCACAGAAAGGGCAACGGCGGGTACAGATTGCGCCAAGGATCATAAAGGTGGCTGTACCGTGATTGAAACATTCAGCCAGGTTAGGGCAGGAAGCTTCTTCACAGACAGAATGCAGACCATTTTTGCGCATGGCCGATTTGATACCCTGAATGCGGCTGGAATCCGCAGGAAGTTTGATTTTCATCCACTCAGGTTTACGCAAGATTTCTGTACGTTCGGTAATCACTGTTTTGATAGGGATCAGCGCCATTTTGTCTGCGTCACGGTACTTAACTCCGCGTTCCATCTGAATTGGTTTACTCATAATCGTGCTGGTTCCAGTGTTAAATTCATCAGGTTGAGATTTATCATTCAGCCTAACTGTATAATAAATCCATTAAAAAATTTTTGAAAAATGTTAAAAAATTATATCATCTTTAACTATTCAGTTTAAATCCTAACTGTTGGCAAAATTTTTCTACCAAAATGGGGTGTACTTGCTCAACAGTAATTCCAGGGACTAAATCACTAAGTTGAATCATTTTCATACCGGCGTAGCCACAGGGATTAATACGCAGAAATGGTTCTAAATCCATTGCGATATTAAGTGCCAGTCCGTGGAAAGAGCAGCCTTTACGTATTCGTAATCCTAGAGAGCAGATTTTGGCTTCCTCGACATAAACACCTGGAGCATCCGGACGGGTATAAGCTTGTACACCAAAGTAGGCAAGTGTTTTAACTACGGTATCCTCTATTGCTGTAACCAGTTGCCGTACACCAATTTTGGCGCGTTTGATGTCAATCATGACATACATAACCTGCTGGCCGGGACCATGATAAGTGACTTGCCCACCGCGATCGGATTGAATAACCGGGATATCACCGAGAGATAGCAGATGCTCAGATTTACCTGCCTGCCCCTGAGTAAATACTTTTGGATGCTGTACCAGCCAAATTTCATCGGGTGTATCAGTATCTCGCTGCTCAGTAAACAAGTGCATTGCATCAGAAATCGGCTCGTAGGGTTGTATTCCTAATTGGCGTAAGAAGATCGTTTTATGTTGCAATTGAAACATCATTTGATAGCGATAAGATTGGGTCAGTATAACCCTCAGAAGAGGTTCTCACCAGTTTAGTCCACTTGAAACTGTGGTGTTTCTGATAGATAAAAGATCCCCTGTGAAATTACAGGGGATTTTTCTGGTTTGTATTACAACACTACCCGTACCAGTTCAAGGTTACCTAACTCTTCGTACAGAGTTTCTACCTGTTCAATGTGAGTTGCATTAATCGTAATGGATACTGAGTGGTAGTTGCCTTTGCTGCTTGGCTTCACTTGTGGAGAGTAATCGCCCGGCGCATGGCGCTGAACCACTTCAACGACCTGATTGACTAACTCAGGTTCAGCCAGACCCATCACTTTGTAAGTGAATGAACAAGGGAACTCAAGCAGTTCATTTAATTTCGTTTTCATGGGCGCTCCTGTTTTGCTTTCCGCAATACGTACGGTCAGTCTTTTGTGTAAAATTCGATATCTTCCCTGCTTAAATCGCGGGGATTTTTATTGCGGTCAGACTGTAGCCTGGCTCGCTTCTGTGGGTTATGTTTTTTTGTCGTTTAACTATCTCAGGAACTAGCCAAACCAATGATGAAATAGCAGTTTGATGTAATCGATAAAACGACTGAAGATGCTGCCTTCTTTCACTTCGTTCATAACGACTAATGAGCGCTGTTCGACAGTCTTGCCATCAAGTTGAAAATTGATGGTGCCGACAACCTGATTTGTCGCTAGCGGTGCATGTAGTTCAGTATTATTCATGACATAGCTGGCTTTCAAATCTTTCAGACGACCGCGGGGAATAGTCAGATAAACATCTTTATCAACACCTAGCTGAACCCTATCGTTGTCTCCGAACCAAACCGGTTCAGAAGCGAATTCTTTGCCAGCTTTCAGTGGCTCGACGGTTTCGAAGAAACGGAACCCCCATGTCAGCAGTTTCTTGCTTTCTGTTTCACGGCCCTTATAAGTATGGCCGCCTAATACCGCAGAAATCAGACGCATATCGCCTTCCATTGCAGAAGCGACCAGATTATAGCCTGCGGCATTCGTATGTCCGGTTTTTATACCATCTACATTCAGGCTTTTATCCCACAATAAGCCGTTTCGGTTTGTTTGACGGATATTATTGTAGGTAAATTCTTTCTCTTTATAGATAGCATACTCTTCAGGAACATCGCGGATCAGGGCCTGACCAATCAGCGCCATATCACGGGCAGAGCTGTATTGGCCTTCCGCATCCAGACCATGAACAGTTTTGAAATGTGTATTCTGTAAGCCAAGGGATGTTACATAGCTGTTCATTAGATTAACGAAAGACTCTTGGCTGCCGGCAACATAATCCGCCATTGCAACACAGGCATCATTACCGGATTGCAGGTTTATACCGCGAGATAACATAGAAACCGAAACCTGATCTCCTGGTTTGAGGAACATCAGGGAGGAGCCTTTAAATACCGGATTACCTGTTGCCCATGCATCAGTACCAACAGTGACCATATCATTTGGGCCGATTTTGCCTGATTTGATTGTCTGACCAATAACGTAACTGGTCATCATTTTTGTCAAACTGGCAGGATCACGGTGTGCGTCCGCGTTCATCTCAGCCAGAACCTTGCCTGAGTTATAGTCGATAAGAATATAAGCTTCAGCATCAATCTGAGGTACACCTGGGATCATCGTTTTCAGGTTTACATCGTTTCCATCGGCAAAGGCAGAAGCACTTATTGCCAGCGCAATACCCAGGGTGGCACTTTTTATAAAACGAGAAGTGGTTGTATATTTCATGGTCGGTTGGACAACATCCGTGAGAAAAGGTTGATATCGGGCCACATCATAGCAAATGAAAAAAATACTGACATTGGCAAATTTTAACAAGCAGCAGGTTTACATTTTTTTACCTCGCTTACTGATATCTGAACTAAAGCCAGATATCAGTAAGCGAACAATTAAGGACTGACGATAAAGGAGGATTGTTGTATTTGATCAGCCAGTTTCTGTTGTAAATCGGTAGCCTGTTGACGATTATTGAATGGCCCCAATTGTACACGATAAACGTTGCTATATTGGGTTATTCGGCCTTGAACATTGAAGCGTTGTTCCAGGGTTTGTTGCCACTCTTTTGCCCGTTGTTCACTGCTAACCGCACCAACCTGGACCATAAAACCATTTGTTGAAGAGGTTGGTGCAGCCGTTGTTAACGCACTGTTTGTCACAGGTTTAGGCGGCTGTAATTTCATTGCGGGTAGTTGCCCAGTGACTTCCGGCTGTACAGTTAACCGTCGTGTTTGCTCCACCGGTTGATTTGCCGAAGTCTGGCTATTCGTTTGATCCGGGACATTCTCCATTGTTGGTGTTCCCAGTGGCCCGGTTGTTAGAACTGGCCTGCCGGGTAGCGCATAACTCTGTTTAACTATCTGGCTGCCGACAGTACCGGGACCCGATAAAGAACCATCTTGGGCAACCTGAATAAAATCAATCTTAACTTTGGTACTTTGAGTCAGGTTCAGGCGTTCAGCAGAAGCTTTTGACAGATCGATAATCCGCCCCTGTTTATAGGGACCACGGTCATTGATTCTGACAACCATCATACGGCCATTACTCAAGTTGGTCACGCGGACATAGCTCGGAATTGGTAGGGTGGGGTGGGCTGCTGTCAGAGCATAAGGATTGAAACGCTCACCAATCGCTGTCATTTTGCCACTGGATTCTGCGGCATACCAACTGGCATAACCCGTTTCACTGAACTGAGATGGGTCTTGAACAATATGATAAATATGTCCGTTCATCTGATAATCATTATTGGCGCTGGGGTGATAAGGCTCATAATGAGGCTCCGCGCCCAGAACATCCTGCGTTGGTACTGCGGGTAACGGGGAAGATTTTTGCTCGTCAGGAGTGGTACAGCCGGATAATGAAGCCACAATCATGCCGAGTATAAGCCAGTGTTGACGCATTGAAACCTCTTCTTTATAAACTTTTAGACAATAATTTTCGGTGTGTGTGAATCGACATTATAATTCCGAAACCCGCCATTAAGACGATCAATGCTGAACCGCCATAACTGACAAATGGTAGAGGAACCCCTACCACAGGCAGGATACCGCTCACCATGCCGATATTTACGAAAATATAAACAAACAAGATTAACATTAGGCCGCCAACCATGACCCGGCCGAAAGTATTCTGTGCTCTGGCTGCGATAACCAGCCCGCGTATAATTAATAGCAAATATAATGTTAATAACAGTAGCACGCCAATTAAACCAAGCTCTTCCGATAATACGGCAAATATGAAGTCAGTATGGCGTTCTGGAAGAAATTCTAGCTGAGATTGTGTCCCGAACAACCAACCTTTACCTGATAAGCCACCGGAGCCAATAGCGATTTTCGATTGAATAATGTGGTAACCCTTACCCAATGGATCAGTTTCTGGATCAAGTAACATCATTACGCGATCACGCTGGTATCCATGCATCAGAAAGAACCACAAAATAGGGATAAAACAGGCCAATAACAGAGCCGCAATACCAATCAGTCGCCAGCTCATTCCTGCAAGGAACAGGACAAACAGACCAGAAGCGGCGACCAGAATTGAAGTACCCAGATCTGGTTGGGCGGCGACCAGTAAAGTGGGTAGAAAAATCAGCATTAAAGCGATAGTAGTATTTTTCAGCGATGGTGGACATAAATCGCGGTTCATAAAACGAGCAATCATCAGTGGTACTGCGATTTTGGCAATCTCAGAAGGCTGGAAACGGATGATCCCCAGATCGAGCCAGCGTTGTGCCCCTTTACTGATTTGCCCGAAAGCATCGACAAAAATCAGTAAAATGATACAAACAATATAGAGATAAGGTGCCCAGCTTTCATAAACTCTTGGTGGGATCTGCGCCATAATGATCATGACAACAAATCCGGCACCGATTTGGCCGATTCTGCGCTCCATCATCCCCATATCTTGACCGCTGGCACTCCACATAACAAAAGCGCTGTATACCAGTAGTGCCAGAATGCACAGCAGTAATGGCGGGTCGATATGTAATCTGGTCCAGAGAGGAACCTTTTTTGGGTTTTCTGTCATAGTGTCATTAGTCACTTTCTGTTCCGGGTGGTGCAGGGGCAGCATCCGGTAATATAGTATTGTTATCCCCTAACAGTACATGATCGAGGATTTGGCGAACAAGGGTTCCCACAGACGGACCTGCACCCCCATTCTCTAAAATAATGGAAAGGGCTACTGTCGGATTCTCATAAGGGGCGAAAGCAATCATTAGTTTGTGATCCCGTAAATGTTCAGCAATTTTACTGGCATTGTAAGTTTCATAACTATAGACCTGTGCTGTTCCTGATTTGGCAGCCGCTTTATACGGTGTGCCGATAAAACTCTTGTGGCCGGTACCATTTGGCAGGTTAGCAACACCATACATACCACTTTTTGCCAGTTCCCAGTACCCTGAATGGATATCACCTATCTGAACGTTTTCTGGTTGTTGATAAGGGAGCATCTCACCTTTCAACTTTTTACCCAGTAACAGATGCGGCGTTTTTACATTACCGTCATTAATTAAGGTTGTCAGCGCCTTGACCATTTGAATGGGGGTTGCTGTCCAGTATCCCTGGCCGATACCCACAGGAATAGTATCTCCCTGATACCAGGGTTTTTTATATTTCTTTTGCTTCCATTCGCGGGTTGGCATGATGCCTGTACGTTCTTCAGCTAGGTCGATTCCGGTGTATTCGCCATAACCAAATTTGGTCATCCATTCAGACAAACGATCAATACCCATATCATAGGCAACTTGATAGAAGAAAGTATCCGCAGATTCCACAATGGCTCTATATGCATTGAGACTACCATGCCCCCAGCGTTTCCAGTCACGGTAGCGTTTTTCTGAACCCGGCAGTTGCCACCATCCCGGATCAAAGAGGGTTGTATTTTTATTGATAACGTTTGTACTGAGTGCTGCAACGGTAATGAAAGGCTTAACCGTTGAAGCAGGAGGATAAATCCCTTGAGTCGCACGATTAATAAGCGGTCGGTCAGGGTTGTTTAATAATTCCTGATAGTTTTTATTGGAGATACCGTTTACGAACAGGTTTGGGTCATAACTTGGGTTAGATACCAGGGCCAGAATTTCCCCATTCCGTGGATCACTGACAACGACAGCGGCTCGGCTGGTTGTGAGAAGTTTCTCAATATAGATCTGCAATTCAAGATCGATAGTCAGGTAAATATCCTGTCCGGCCTGTGGCGGTTGTTCATGTAATTGACGTATTACACGGCCACGATTATTGACTTCGACTTCTTCATAACCGGTTCTGCCGTGTAAAACAGACTCATAATAACGTTCAATACCCAGCTTGCCGATATCATGGGTGGCTGCATAATTGGGTAAAATCCCTTCCTTATCCAACCGTTCCACATCTTTATCATTAATTTTAGCGACATAGCCAATGATATGAGTCAATGCTGAACCATAAGGGTAGAAACGGCGTTGATAGCCTTTTATTTCAAGGCCGGGGAAACGGTACTGGTTAACAGCAAAACGCGCCACTTGAATATGATCAAGCGACGTTTTCAATGGGATAGAGGTAAAGCGGCGTGAGCGCTTACGTTCTTTTTCAAAGTTGGCAATGTCTTCGTCAGTTAGATCGATAACATCCCGTAAATCATTTAGGGTTTGCTCAAGATGTTCTACCTTTTCAGGTACAATTTCCAACTGGTAAATTGTTCGGTTAAGCGCCAATGGTGTGCCTTTACGGTCATAAATAATACCCCGGCTTGGCGCGATTGGAACCAGTTTAATGCGGTTTTCGTTTGAGCGGGTTTGGTAGTCTTCGTGGCGGGTGATTTGTAAATGATAAAGATTGGCAACCAAGACACCAGTCAGTACCAGGATAACAATAAACGCCACCAATGCGCGGCGGGCAAACAGGGCTGATTCAGCCGTGTAATCACGAAAAGGGGTACGTTTATTTTTCATCCCATTGCCAGAATTCGCTTTATCCGTTGGTAACCAAATTATTCCCGATGATAGGGATGATTGGTGGTAATACTCCATGCCCGGTACAGGCTTTCTGCAACTAAAACCCGGACCAAAGGATGGGGCAAGGTCAGTGGCGACAGTGACCAGCTCTGTTCTGCGGCAGCTTTACATGCTGGCGCAAGACCTTCGGGCCCGCCTATCAGCAGACTGACATCTCTGCCATCTTGTTTCCAATGTTCAAGTTGTTGCGCCAGTTGAGGTGTTTCCCAACGGGAACCAGGAATATCCAGAGTAACAATACGGTTGCCTTTGCCGACAGCGGCCAGCATTTGTTCGCCTTCTTTTTCCAGAATGCGTTTAATATCCGCGTTTTTACCTCGTTTCCCAGCCGGAATTTCTACCAGATCAAATGGCATGTCTTTTGGAAAACGGCGCAAATAATCCATAAAGCCGGCCTGTATCCAGTCCGGCATTTTTGTACCTACAGCGACTAATTGCAGCTTCAAACTCAGCTCCAAAGCTTTTCAAGTTCATACATGCGGCGACTCTCTTCCTGCATGACATGGACAATAACTTCACCGAGGTCTACGACAATCCAGTCAGATATGCCCTGTCCCTCAACACCCAGTGGAGTTAAACCACTCGCACGGCAGTCACCAACCAAATTGTCTGCGACAGACATCAGATGGCGGTTGGAGGTTCCGGTGCAGATAATCATGCAATCGGTAATGCTGGATTTCCCCTGAACATCCAGAGAAATAATATCCTGTGCTTTGGAGTCTTCAAGTTTATCAATAACAAACTGTTGGAGTTCTTTACCTTGCAAAAGGTTCATCCTTATTTTTTATCAAAATTGAGCAAATAGTGCGGAATAATAGCATGCCAGGTTACCCAAGGGTAAGCCAACTAAGTGACTAATCGGGGCAGATTTCGCTATTGGCGATATAACCCCTGTGAATTTATATACTTTTGTACTGAAGGGGATAACAAATCATCACAACTTAGCCCTTGCTGGAGACATTGGCGGATATCTGTTGCTGAGATATGTAACAGTGGCGTATCTGCCAGATAGACATAACCATTAGGTTTGCGACTAAGTAGAGCGGGATCGCTGATTTGATGTTGCGTAAGCCATTGCTGCATTTCAGTTGTAGAAAGTTGGGTTTGATAACTGGGACGAGCACAAACCAGCAAATGGCAGATATTCAGCAGTTCCTGCCAGCGATGCCAGGTATGCAGTGATAACAACGCGTCCTGGCCGATGATAAATGCCAGAGGTTGATTTTCACCAAACTCTTGACGGAATGATCCCAACGTATCAATTGTGTACGATGGGGTAGTACGCTCCAGTTCACGGGTATCGACGGTGAATAGTGGATTGTCCTGTACTGCTAGACGAACCATTTCAAGCCGTTGTTGCGCGGTAGCTTCTGGCTGTGGGCGGTGGGGAGGGACGTGATTTGGCAGTAGAATCACTTGCTTTAGGCCAGTTTGATGTGCCAGAGCTTCAACTGAATGCAGGTGCCCATAATGAATTGGGTCAAATGTCCCACCAAATAATGCCTGAATAACGGGATGTGTCGGACAAGTCGGACAAATAGAATCAATGGCGTGAGACATGAAAAAAGCTCTCAGGTAATGTTTTCCCACATAACAACATGGAAATTGTTTCTAAATCTGGCCAAACGGACTGACTGTAATCTTGTTTCACCCGGAGTTCCATTTGTACAAGTAAATGGACTGCCAGCTGTAAATCATGCTGAGTTAAGCGTTGCAGTGCATTGGTTAGTAACGGGCGGCGGTTTTGCCATATTCGATGTTGATCTAACAGAGTTTTTATAGCAGTTGTGGTGCTCTGGCGCTTTAGTGTAAGTAGCAGCAGCAATTCACGCTGTAGGGTACGTAACAGAATAACGGCCTCGCAATCTTCCTGTTGTAACTGTTTTAGAATATGCCAGGCTCGTTTTGCTTTACCCAATAACAGAGAGTCTACCCAGTGATAAGGTGTAAAGTGAGCCGCGTCATTCACCGCATTTTCAATACGGTGTAAGGTCAGTCTACCATCTGGATATAGCAGGGAGAGCCGCTCAAGAGCCTGAGTCAGCGCCAATAAGTTTCCTTCATAGCAGTAACACAACAGTTGATTGGCTTGCTCTTCCAGAGTCAGTTTCATGACTTTGGCTCGTTGCGCGACCCATTGAGGCAGGCGGTTCAATTCGGGCGTTTGACAACTGATGTAAACACCATTTTTCCCTAATGTTTTAAACCAGCTACTGTTTTCCTGAGCTTTGGTCAATTTCAAACCGCGCAATATCAGCAAGATATCTGGATGAAGTAATTCCGCCAGTTTTACCAGTTTTTCAGCCATTACCGTGTTGGGGCCATTTTCTGGTAGCAGTAAAGTGAGGGTTTGACGACTGGCAAACAGGCTTAATGACTGGCAAATACTGAATACTTCATCCCATTCGGTATGATTGTCCAGAGCATAAGTGAAGTGTTCAGTGAAAGCGTGCTGTTCAGCCGCCTTGCGAATGTGATCTTGGCTTTCCTGTAATAGCAGGGGTTCATTGCCCCATATCAGATAACAGTTTCGCAGCCCTTCGTTGAGCTGCGAAACCAGTTGTTCGGAATAGAGTCTGATCATTGTGCTTGTGCAGCTTGCTGTTCCGCTTGTTTTTCTCTGGCTTTCTGTTTTTCTGCGCTGTGAACAGTCAGTAACTGGCGAACTAACTGACGTGCAGCTTGTTCGCGCATTTCTTGATTGATCATTTCGTTTTCCGCATCTTTTGCCAATGCTTCTAATGGGTTATCGAAGAAAGAACGGTCAACTCTGGATTGAAGCGGGTAGACGCTACCGTTTGGCATAATAACCTGTGCATCGACATACAGTGTCAATTGGCGTTCAGCCGCCTTACCGTCCTGGAAAACGGAAACAGTGTCTTTATTTTCAGAAGAAGTGATTAGCCTCAGAATAGGAATTTCGGCGCTACCATTCTCAAGAATAGTGACGTTATTCAGACGAAGTTGTTGGCGCACAGAACGAGTCAGAGGCCCATATGGATCACTGCTCGTTAATTGCAGCTTTTTGAGCTCCGGTGGTACTTGAGTGGTACCACGCAGATGAAAACCGCAGCCAGCGGTGACCAGCACCGCTAACCCCAGCAACAACGTTAAAATACGATGCCGCACATTGCCTCCTTTATCAGCCGACGACCAGATTCAGCAGTTTGCCTGGTACATAGATGACCTTACGAATAGTGACGTCTTCAAGGTATTTCGCCACCCCATACTCTTTTGCTGCCATGTCATGAACATATTCTTTAGTGGAATCTGCTGGGACGGTAACACGGCCACGTACTTTACCATTGACTTGAATGACGACCAGTTTGGTGTCATCAACCATGGCCTGCTCATCAGCTTGCGGCCAGTCAGCCGTATCGATATCGCCTGCACCGCCCAGAGCTTGCCACATAGTAAAACAAACGTGAGGCGTGATTGGTGACAACATACGGACGACTGCCAACAGCGCTTCTTGCATCAGTGCGCGATCCTGCTCCGTCTCCTGTGGTGCGCGAGTCAGTTTATTCATCAATTCCATCACGGCAGCGATGGCAGTGTTGAATGCCTGACGGCGACCGACATCATCGGTAACTTTAGCAATGGTTTTGTGCAGATTACGGAACAGATCTTTTTGTTCCACGGTTAGATTTGTGATCTCCAGCGGCTGAGTTGCTCCTTTACTGGTATGTTCATAAACTAGACGCCATACCCGTTTCAGGAAGCGGTTTGCTCCTTCAACACTGGACTCTTGCCATTCCAGAGTCAATTCTGGTGGAGCAGCGAACATCATAAACAAGCGGACGGTATCGGCTCCGTATTTTTCCACCATCAATTGTGGATCAACACCGTTGTTTTTGGATTTAGACATTTTGCTCATGCCGGTGTAAACCAGCTCATGGCCTTCTCTGTCTGTCGCCTTGATGATACGACCTTTATCATCACGTTCAACAAGGGCATCAGCTGGGGGAATCCAAACTTTTTCGCCATTTTTGCCGATATGGTAGAAAGCATCGGCCAGAACCATTCCCTGACACAACAGGCGTTTTGCTGGTTCGTTAGAATTGACCATACCTGCGTCACGCATCAGTTTGTGGAAGAAACGGAAATACATCAGGTGCATGATAGCGTGTTCGATACCACCGATATATTGATCAACTGGCAGCCAGTAGTTAGCCGCCGCCGGATCAAGCATACCTTTGTCATATTCTGGACAGGTGTAACGAGCGTAGTACCAGGAAGATTCCATAAAGGTATCGAAGGTATCTGTTTCACGCAGCGCTGGCTGGCCGTTGATAGTGGTTTTTGCCCACTCAGGATCAGCTTTAATCGGGCTGGTGATACCATTCATGGTGACATCTTCCGGCAGAATAACCGGCAGTTGATCTTCTGGTGCTGGTACAACGGTACCATCTTCCAGCGTTGCCATTGGAATAGGAGCACCCCAATAACGCTGACGGGAAACTCCCCAATCACGCAGACGATAGTTGACTTTACGTTTACCTACGCCCATTTCGACCAGTTTATCCGCAATGGCGTTGAAACCAGCTTCGTGATTCAGGCCGCTGAATTCTCCGGAGTTGAACAGGACATTCTTGTCTGTCACCGGTGCTTCATGAACATTCGGTTCGTTGCCTTCACTGTCCAGAATAACGGCTTTGATTGGCAGGTTATATTTTGTCGCAAATTCCCAATCGCGTTGGTCGTGACCAGGAACTGCCATGACCGCACCGGTGCCATATTCCATCAAAACGAAGTTTGCAACCCAGATTGCCACCTTCTCTTTGGTTAATGGATGAATAGCAAACATGCCAGTTGCTATGCCTTTCTTCTCCATTGTTGCCATATCTGCTTCAGCAACTTTGGTGTTACGGCATTCATCAATGAAAGCGGTCAGCTCAGGGTTATTTTCTGTTGCTTGTTTTGCCAGAGGATGACCTGCGGCCACAGCGACATAAGTAGCGCCCAGGAATGTATCAGGACGGGTGGTATAGACGGTCAGTTTTTCCTGACTATCAGCCACATCAAACGTGATTTCTACACCTTCGGATCGACCAATCCAGTTGCGTTGCATGGTCTTGACTTGCTCAGGCCACTCTTCCAGCGTATCCAAATCGTTTAGCAACTCTTCGGCATAATCAGTGATTTTGATAAACCACTGTGGAATTTCTTTACGTTCAACTTTGGTGTCACAACGCCAGCAGCAGCCGTCAACCACTTGTTCATTGGCCAGAACGGTCAGATCGTGGGGGCACCAGTTAACAGCAGAGGTTTTTTTATAAACAAGGCCCTTTTCATACAGTTTGGTGAAAAACCACTGTTCCCAACGGTAATATTCAGGGGTACAGGTAGTGACTTCGCGATCCCAGTCGTAACCAAAACCCAGTGTTTTCAACTGGCCTTTCATATATTCGATGTTGGCATAGGTCCATGGGGCTGGTGCGGTGTTATTTTTTACCGCCGCGCCTTCTGCGGGCAGGCCAAATGCATCCCAGCCAATAGGTTGCAGGACATTTTTGCCAAGCATACGCTGGTAACGAGAGATAACATCACCAATAGTGTAGTTACGTACGTGACCCATGTGTAGTCGGCCAGAAGGGTAAGGTAGCATGGACAGGCAGTAATATTTTTCTTTGCTGTTGTCTTCTGTCACTTTAAAAGTTTGCTTCTCTTGCCAGTGAAGCTGAACTTGCGGCTCTATATCTTCTGGACGGTATTGTTCTTGCATGACACCGATGATCCTATGGTGAGTAAAAAGCTACGCTTGTAGCAATCATTTAGTTGGTGAAATATGAGGTCGGCATAGCATATCTGATTTGATACGCAAGCAACAGGGGTTCTGAGGGAAAATCCGGTGGCAACGGGCATCACCACCGGAAATGAGATAATACTAATGAAGAATTTTAGCCAGAAACTCTTTGGCGCGATCCGATTTTGGATTGGCAAAGAAATCTTCTTTCTTACTGTCTTCAACAATTTTGCCTTCATCCATAAAGATAACCCGATTGGCTACTTTACGGGCAAAACCCATTTCATGGGTAACAACCATCATAGTCATACCTTCGTCCGCCAGCTTAACCATGACATCGAGTACTTCATTGATCATTTCAGGGTCGAGTGCGGAAGTGGGTTCGTCGAACAGCATGGCAATAGGGTCCATACAAAGTGCACGGGCGATTGCCACGCGTTGTTGCTGACCACCGGAAAGTTGTGACGGGAATTTGTTGGCCTGACTGGCAAGCCCGACACGTTCAAGCAGTTTCAGCCCTTTTTCTTCTGCCGCTTTTTTATCACGGTTAAGCACCTTAACCTGAGCCAAAGTAAGATTCTCAATGATGGAGAGGTGCGGGAACAGCTCAAAGTGCTGGAACACCATACCGACTTTTGAACGTAATTGAGCTAGATTGGTGTTTTTGTCATTGACTTTAATATCATTAACCAGAATTTCACCCTGCTGGATGGATTCCAGACCATTGACCGTTTTTATCAGGGTGGATTTGCCGGAGCCAGACGGGCCACAGACCACAACGACTTCACCTTTTTTAACTTCAGTTGAGCAGTCAGCAAGAACCTGAAATTGGCCATACCATTTGGATACATTTTTCAGGGAGATCATCAAACAGTCCTTTTCTTCAAATAGTTAACCAGCATAGATGCGGCAAAACTAATAATAAAATAAACAAAACCAGCAAACAGAATCATTTCAACTTGAGTACCATCACGCTCACCGATATTTGCCGCAGTACGGAAAAAGTCCGTCAGGCTGAGTACATACACCAATGAGGTGTCTTGAAACAGCACAATTCCCTGTGTCAGTAATAGCGGGGTCATCGCACGGAATGCCTGAGGCAAAATAACCATCCTCATACTTTGCATTGACGTCATCCCCAATGCCAGTGCCGCCGAAGATTGTCCGCGGGAAATACTCTGAATCCCCGCACGGATAATTTCTGAATAGTAAGCTGCTTCGAAAAATGCAAACGCGACCATGGCTGAAATTAAACGAATATCTGTTTTGGGTGAAATTCCCAGAACATCTTGCAATAGGCTGGGCACAATCAGATAGAACCATAACAGTACCATGACTAATGGTACAGAACGGAACAGATTGACATATAAAGTTGCAAACCAGCTCAGGGCTTTTACAGAAGAGAGACGCATAACGGCTAGTACGGTTCCCCAAAGGATACCGATAACGATAGCAATAATGGTGATTTTTGCTGTAATGACTAAGCCTTGCAGTAGAAAAGGGATACTGGGAACAATAGAACTCCAGTCAAATTCGTACATTTATTGACCTCCAATATTACCCGGTAAACGCACTTTCTTCTCAAGCAAGTGCATGGTAAGCATAATCACCAGATTGATTCCGACATAGGCCAGTGTAATCGCAGTAAATGATTCATAAGCATGTGCTGAGTAGTCGAGTAATTTACCTGCCTGTGCCGCCATATCCACGAGGCCAATAGTGGAGGCGATAGCGGAATTTTTTACCAGATTCATCATTTCTGAAGTCATTGGTGGAATGATGACTCGGTAAGCATTTGGCAGCAGGACGTAGCGATAGGTTTGTGGCAGGGTTAACCCCATTGCTAACCCCGCCGCTTTCTGACCGCGTGGTAATGATTGTATGGCAGCCCGAACCTGCTCACATACACGTGCAGCGGTGAAAAGACCTAAACAGATAGTGGACGAAATAAAAAACTGGATGTTAGGATCCAGTTCAATTTTAAACCATATACTGATTTTTTCCGGCAGCAGCTCAGGCATAACCAGATACCAGGTGAAAAATTGAACAATCAATGGTACGTTACGAAAAAGTTCAACATAACAGGTCCCTATCCCAGATAATATTTTATTGGGAACAGTGCGTAAGATGCCGAAGAATGAACCGACAACGAAGGCGATAATCCAGGCGCAGATAGACAAGGCAATGGTCACTTGAAATCCGGCGATCAACCAGCCGAGATAAGTGGTATTGCCGAAAGGGGCAGCTTGCAAAAAGATGTCCCAGTTCCAATTAATTGACATGATAATACTCCCTGCAAGGGTATGGCTTGATCCCTTGAAAACGTTTGATTGGCTGGGGGAAAAAAAAGCGAGGTAGGGAACGGCCACCTCGCACCCTGTGATGCCAATCAAATTGTCATTTTTTTAATTATATTTTTTAGTTAAGTGCCTTATCATTCGGCGATTCAAATAGTGCTTTCATTTCATCAGACAAAGAGAAGTTCAAGTTCAGATTCTTGGGAGGAATCGGATGTTTGAACCAGCGCTCAAATGATTTTTCTGCTATGCCAGAGGCTTGTGCCTGAATAATGGTTTCATCGATCAGCTTTTTGAACTCAAGATCGTCTTTGCGTAATATGCAACCATAAGCTTCTTTAGATTGAGCTTTACCCACGATCTCCCACTGAGCGGGCTTTTTCGCTTTTGCGCGTTCACCAGCCAATAGAGCATCATCCATCATAAAGGCGACTGCACGACCGGATTCCAGAGTACGGAATGAGTCACCATGATCTTTTGCGCTGATGATGCGCATTTTCATGTTTTTCTCGTCGTTGAGTTTATTCAGCAATATTTCAGAAGTCGTACCGGAGGTGACAACAACGTTTTTACTAACTAAATCCGGGAAATCTTTTACGCCGGAATCTTTTTTAGTCAGCAAACGAGTACTAACAATAAAGATGGAATTAGAGAAAGTGGCTTGTTTTTGACGCTCAAGGTTATTGCTAGTGGAACCACATTCGAAATCATAAGTCCCATTTTGTAACAATGGGATACGATTTTGAGAGGTCACGGGTATCAATTTTATTTGCAAATTTGGCATGTCCAGTTTCTTCTTCACAGCTTCAACAATCAGATTAGAATAATCCTGTGAGTAGCCAACGACTTTTTGTTGGTTATCGTAGTAAGAAAAAGGTACGGAGGATTCACGGTGTCCCACAATGATCACGCCATCATCTTTTATCTTTTTCAGTGTCCCTGTTAATTCTTCGGCTTGAGCAGCACCTGCTGCGCCAAGTAACATCATGGTTAATACTAGGTTACGCATTCGCATATACAACTCCTTTGGTGTGATTATCGTTTGCGATATTGTGTTTGCAAAAGTCTCTTTGGTGATTTGTTTTTAACCAAGGATCATTTGCTGTTATATGTGTATATAATGTTAGAAAATAGTACAAAAGGGTTAGTTAATGAAAATGAATTGTTTCTATTTCGGGAGCTGTCTCGCACTATAAATGAACAATGCTACTTATTTTGCACAATTAAGGTGTGTGATTATCACCTTTTTGGTGCACTTTCCCGTTCTTTGTTAGTGAAACAAGTATTTTCCTTTTTATTCATAGAGATAAAAGCAATTAACGTGCCAAAGTAATAAGGAGGGCTGAAATTAATACCAATAAATCATTTAATCAGGTTATTTGTGTAACATCAATCATTGAGGATTGGCATGGTTAACTATCAGTGACAGTTATTTGGTGTTATTACAGAATAACCATGCCGGATTGTATCCGAGGGGATCAATGGTGGGGTTGGGCAAAGTATATTTGGGAAGCTCTTACCTTGACGAGTTCGATAAGCTCTTTACCGAGGGTTGATTTGTAAGTTAATTCATCGACCTTGGCTACCGCGCTATATTTGTTGCTGCATGACATAAGGGAGTCATTTCGCTCCCTTTTGTTTGTATGGATATTTGGATCAAGATTGTCGACGGTTATATATCAGCGCAAATAGGGTAAACAATACCGTGGCTCCCCATATGGGCCAGTTACCCCAGCGTGCATACGGTGTTATCCCGGTTGTGGGTGTCACCTTGGCGGTTAAAACATTACGGGTAAATTGTGGGAGTGCTGCCTGCACTTTCCCATCCGGGCCGATAACGGCTGTAATGCCATTATTTGTACCACGCAACAATGGGCGTCCTAATTCGAGGGAACGCATACGTGCCATTTGGAAATGCTGCCAGGGGCCGATTGAGCGCCCAAACCAGGCATCATTGGAAACCGTCAGCAAAAATTCGGTGTCTGGTTTGAAATTAGCACGAACTTGCTCACCAAGTATAATTTCATAACAAATGGCGGCGGTCAGATGATATCCTGCAACAGAAAGTTGTGGTTGAGTGTAGTTACCACGGCTGAATGAAGACATTGGCAAATTGAAGAATGGTGCCAACGGTCGGAGCAGAGATTCCAGAGGAACAAACTCGCCGAATGGTACCAGATGATATTTATCGTAGCGGATGGTTGCGGGATATTGGTAAGGTATTTTATCACCCAAGACAATCAGACTGTTATAGGTCTTATAGCTGTTGCCGACTGCTCTTTCATCAACAATGCCGGTAATAAGGCTGGTGTGCTGATTGCGTAATAGCATATCCAATTTTGCCAGAAAATGACGTTGGTAATTTTCCAGTGAAGGAATGGCAGATTCCGGCCAGATGATTATCGGTATTTTACCGATGTATGGCAGGCTGTTACTCATATAGACGTCGAGGGTTTCACTGAGCATTTTTGGGTCCCATTTTAGGGATTGTGGGATATTTCCTTGAACCAGTGCCACATCAACGGCTTTTTCAGGCAACAGGTTGTACCACTGATAATGGCGCATTGGCCATGGTAATAGCAGAATAGCGATGGCGATAATACCAGCGACGATTTTTCGGTGCGTGACAGCCAGAACTAATAACCCGCTGACAGCCATTAACAGGAAAGTGATGGCTTCAACACCTAATATAGGTGCGATGGCTTCCATTGGGCCATCTAATTGGCTGTAGCCGAATTGTAGCCAGGGAAAACCGGTCAGAACCCAGCCACGCAGGAATTCGGTGAGTTGCCATAATGCAGGCGCTGCTACCGCGAGTCTCAACCCGTTCGTTTTTGCGAAAAAACGGTTGAGCAAGCCAGCAAATAACGCAGGATAGAGTGAGAGATAGGCTGCAAGTAATATGACCAGCAGAATATTAACAGCGGTTGGCATGCCACCAAAATTGGCAATGCTGACATACACCCAGTTTACCCCCGTGCCAAACAGACCTAACCCCCAGCAAAAAGCAATAAATGCTGCTTGCCGGACTGTTCTGTTTAAAGTCAGAAGTTGTAGCCCAAATAAGGAGATAATGGCGGCAGGCCAGAAGCCAAAAGGTGAAAAAGCCAGTGTTCCACTGGCTCCGAAAGATAGTGCCAGCAAGGCACGAAGCCGCTGGCAATTTAATAATGAGACTTTGTTCATCCAGACTCTATTTTTCTTCAAGGTTAGGCATTGGCGCATCGTCTGGTATCGTAACATGAACCTGAATGATTCTCCGGCTATCGGACATCGCAACTTTAAAGAGATAACCGTTGATATCAACAGATTCCCCTCTGGCGGGTAAGTGACCGAATGCTTGCATAACCAGACCACCAATAGTATCCACCTCCTCATCGCTGAATTGGGTACCAAAGGCTTCATTAAAGTCTTCAATCTGAGTTAGCGCTCGCACCGTATAGGTATGACGGCTTAGGGCCCGAATATCGACATCTTCTTCTTCATCGTATTCGTCTTCAATTTCACCGACGATCAGTTCAAGAATATCTTCGATAGTAACCAGACCCGATACACCACCAAACTCATCAATGACGATTGCCATATGATAACGTAGAGAACGGAACTCTTTCAGCATACGGTCAACCCGCTTACTTTCAGGTACAACGACAGCCTGACGCAGAACTTTATCTATGCTAAATGGTGGGGCATCGGTGCGCATAAATGGCAATAAGTCTTTTGCCATTAAAATCCCTTCAATGTGATCTTTGTCTTCGCTGATCACAGGGAAACGTGAATGAGCCGAATCGATAATCACATCCAGACATTCGTCCAGGGTTTGATTACGTTTTAAGGTAACGATTTGGGAACGGGGGATCATGATATCGCGGACACGTTGATCAGAAATATCCATGACCCCTTCGAGCATATCGCGGGTATCAGGATCAATCAGATCGTTTTGTTCAGAGTCACGGATCAATTCCACCAGTTCATCACGGCTTTTTGGCTCACCGTGAAAGAGCTGGTTAAGAAGAAGTGTAAAAAACCCTTTCTTAGGGCCAAGGTTATCGTTACTTGAAGGATGGTCGTCGCTCATGGCGTTTTAATGAAAATTTCCCATTAAAGTAAGTTATTGTTGGTATTTTTTAGCATAAAAATGGTGAGAGTGGTTACTCTTTTTCTGCAAGATAGGGATCAGCATAACCTAGCTTTTGCATAATTTCTGTTTCCAGAGATTCCATTTCTTCTGCTTCATCATCTTCGATATGGTCATAGCCCAGTAGATGCAGGCAGCCGTGCACAACCATATGTGCCCAATGTTCTTCTACTGTTTTTTGTTGCTCCTCCGCTTCTTTTTCAACGACCTGACGACAGATAATCAGGTCACCAAGCAGGGGTAAATCGACCTCTGGTGGGGCTTCAAATGGAAAAGATAGCACATTTGTTGGTTTATCTTTACCGCGATACGTCAGATTTAAGTCGTGGCTTTCTGCTTCATCAACAATGCGGATTGTTACCTCACTTTCAGATTGAAATTGAGGTAAAACCCCACCCAGCCAGCGCTGGAATAGGGTTTCCTCAGGAAGACCGTGTGAATTCTCACTGACAATTTGTAAATCAAGTATGACTGAACTCATTGTGCTTCCTGTTTGCGTTGTTCACTGAGTGTCTGCTTACGTTTTTGCTCTGTTGCTTCCCACTCTTCATAGGCGATAACCACTTTGGCAACAACCGGATGACGGACAACATCATCACTGTGGAAAAAGTTAAAACTCAATTCACTGACCTCAGACAGAACCTCAATCGCGTGGTGCAGGCCGGACTTCTGTCCACGAGGCAGGTCAATCTGCGTAACGTCACCAGTGACAACCGCTTTGGAGTTGAAGCCGATACGGGTCAGGAACATCTTCATCTGCTCAATGGTTGTGTTCTGGCTCTCATCCAGAATAATAAACGCGTCATTCAGTGTTCGCCCACGCATATAAGCTAATGGGGCAACTTCAATAACGTTACGTTCGATCAGCTTCTCAACTTTTTCAAAACCCAGCATTTCAAACAAGGCGTCGTAGAGAGGGCGCAGGTATGGATCAACTTTCTGGTTCAGGTCGCCAGGTAGGAAACCCAATTTTTCACCCGCTTCTACTGCCGGGCGGGTTAGCAGGATACGGCGGATTTCCTGATGTTCCAGAGCATCAACCGCAGCGGCAACGGCCAAATAAGTTTTGCCTGTGCCGGCAGGGCCAACTCCGAACGTAATATCATGGTTGAGAATATTGGCAATATACTGTGCCTGATTGGGCGTGCGTGGTTTTACCATGCCACGTTTGGTACGAATATTAACGGATTTGCCGTACTCAGGTATGCTTTCGGCTGCTTCCTCCAGAACCCGGCTCTCTGTAATTGCCAGGTGAATTTGCTCTGGTTTGATATCAGGGATAACACCACGAACAGGGGCCGTTTGCACATATAAATGGCGTAGAATATTGGTGGCGGCACTAACGCTTAACGGTTTGCCCATCAATTTAAAACGGTTGTCACGATGGCTGATTTCAATGCCCAGCCGGCGTTCAAGCTGCTTCAAATTGTCATCAAACGGGCCACACAGGCCCATCAGGCGCTGATTGTCGGCCGGTTCGAGAAAAATTTCCTGGGTTGCGACTTGTGAATGAGTTTGTTGAATCACTGAGTATCTCTATATTTAAGGCTGATAAGTGCCGACCCCGATTTCATCTTCTTTACGGGTACGGGCTATGACGGATTCAGGTGATTCGTGTATACGAAGATCCATCTGATCTTCGGTACGGATAACTTTACCGCGTAGTGAGTTGGCGTAGACATCAACAATTTCGACATCAACGAATTTGCCAATCATATCAGGTTGGCCTTCAAAGTTGACGACCCGATTATTTTCAGTACGGCCGGAAAGTTCCATTACATTTTTACGGGAAGTTCCTTCAACTAGAATACGTTGTACACTACCTAACATAGCACGGCTGTAGCTCATAGCTTGTTGATTGATGCGTTGTTGTAATAAATAAAGACGCTGTTTTTTCTCTTCTTCGCTGACGTCATCAGGTAGATCTGCGGCTGGCGTTCCTGGACGGGCAGAATAGATGAAGCTGTAGCTCATATCGAAATTGACATCAGCGATCAATTTCATGGTTTTCTCAAAGTCGTCCTGGGTTTCACCTGGGAAGCCGATAATAAAGTCAGAGCTTATGAGGATCTCTGGTCGTGCTTTACGCAGTTTGCGGATAATACTTTTATATTCAAGGGCTGTGTGCGCACGTTTCATCAGTGTCAGAATGCGATCAGAACCACTTTGTACCGGCAAATGCAGGAAACTAACCAATTCCGGTATATCTTCATAAACAGTAATAATATCGTCTGTAAATTCAATGGGGTGGCTGGTGGTAAAACGAATACGGTCAATACCATCTATCGCCGCGACCAAACGGATTAACTCAGCGAAAGAGCAGATATCACCATCATAAGTTGCACCGCGATAAGCATTCACGTTCTGCCCGAGAAGATTAACCTCACGTACACCCTGTGCGGCAAGCTGGGCTATTTCAAACAAAACATCATCACTCGGGCGGCTGACTTCTTCACCACGGGTATAAGGTACGACACAGAAAGTACAGTATTTGTTGCAACCTTCCATAATAGAAACGAATGCAGATGGACCTTCAGCACGCGGTTCAGGCAGACGGTCAAATTTTTCAATTTCCGGGAAGCTGATATCAACAACCGGGCTGCGGGTGCCTTTCACCTGGTTGATCATTTCAGGTAAACGGTGCAGTGTCTGCGGCCCAAAAATAATATCTACACACTGGGCGCGCTGACGGATGAAATCACCTTCCTGAGAAGCTACGCAGCCACCGACACCAATGATGATATCTGGATTGGTATCTTTCAGATTTTTCCAGCGGCCTAACTGATGGAAAACTTTTTCTTGGGCTTTTTCACGGATTGAACAGGTATTCAATAGTAAAATGTCTGCTTCTTCGGCGACATCGGTTAATTGATAACCGTGAGTACTTTCCAGCAGGTCGGCCATTTTAGATGAATCATATTCATTCATCTGACAGCCCCAAGTTTTAATATACAGTTTTTTTATCGTCGACATTTTCTTGTGCATCCGAGCTTTCTACAGTGCTTAAGGAGATTATTGCACTGCAAAAGCAGTTGTGTATTAGGCATTAAAGTTGTCGGATATTGTAGTCATTTGAGGGAGCAGTGACCAGACTGTTAAACAGGATATTCTCTACCGAAGGATTAAAAATCCGGTACACTGTGCCAATCAATGAGTTAATAGCATGACTGATATGAATAATTCACAACAGACTTTTGATGTAGTGGTGGTTGGTGCTGGCATGATCGGTGCTGCGACAGCATTGGGGTTGGCGCAGGAAGGTTGGACAGTTGCTTTGTTGGATCATCAGCCACCACAATCTTATGATGCACAGAGTCATCCTGATGTGCGCGTATCGGCAATCAGTTGTGCTTCTGTAGATTTGCTCAAACAACTCGGTGCATGGGATGCGGTATTGCAGATGCGCAGTGCGCCGTATCGTAAATTGGAGACTTGGGAGCAGAACGATTCTAATTTGGTATTTGATGCACAAGGTCTGGGTCTGCCTGAATTAGGCTATATGGTTGAAAACCGTATTTTGCAGCTGGCGCTGTGGCAACAGTTTGAAAAATATCCTAATTTGACTTTGCTATGCCCTGCGGTACTACAATCAATGCAGCGGCAGAAAGCGGGCTGGTTGGTCACTCTGGATAATGGAACTGAAATGAATACCTGTTTGATTGCCGGGGCTGATGGTGCTCGTTCTCAGGTTCGGCAAATGGCGGGGATTGGTAGCCGTGGTTGGCAATACAGACAGTCTTGTATGTTGATTACAGTAAAAACCGAGCAGCCACAGCAAGATATTACCTGGCAGCAGTTTTTCCCTTCTGGCCCAAGAGCATTTCTTCCGCTATTTGACCAATGGGCTTCGTTGGTGTGGTATGACAAACCGGCCCGTATACGGCAGTTACAGGCAATGCCAATGGCCCAACTTGAGCAGGAGATTTTTCAGGCATTTCCTGTGCGGTTAGGTAAAGTGACACCTGTGGCCGCCGGCTCATTTCCTTTGGCTCGTCATCACGCTAACAGTTATGTGCGTGAAGGATTAGTATTGTTGGGCGATGCGGCTCATACCATTAATCCATTGGCAGGGCAGGGGGTAAATCTTGGTTATCGGGATGTGGATACGTTGCTTAATGTTTTGGTGAAGGCCAGAGAATTAACTGAAAAATGGGATTCACTGGAAGTACTTATGCGCTATCAGCGTTACAGAATGCCGGATAACCTGATGATGCAGGCTGGAATGGATCTGTTTTACACCGTGTTCAGTAATGAGTTACCGGGGCTGAAAGTTGCACGTAATCTGGCATTGATGGCAGCCCAACGAGCTGGAGTAATGAAAAAAGCGGCGCTTAAATATGCGTTGGGATTGTAACCGATAGAATTGGCATTGGTAGATCATAAACACGTCGTAAATCTATATATGGCGTGGATAGTTTACTCTTTTTTATACATTTCTAGGTAGTAAGTAAGGGGAAATTAGAAGATTTGGAAAGCAAAAACCTGCCCGAAAGCAGGTTTTCTGAATCTGGCTGGGGTACCAGGATTTGAACCTGGGAATGCTGGAATCAGAATCCAGTGCCTTACCGCTTGGCGATACCCCAATTAAATGGTGGCTACGACGGGAATCGAACCTGTGACCCCAGCATTATGAGTGCTGTGCTCTAACCAGCTGAGCTACGTAGCCATTTCACGACGAAAGAGACTTTATCGTAAAATACCAGTGAATGACATTCAGCTAATGGCTGGGGTACCAGGATTCGAACCTGGGTATGCCAGGATCAAAACCTGGTGCCTTACCGCTTGGCGATACCCCAACTGAAAGTAATCACTGTACAACGTGTTGTTTTATCAGAATGATGGCTGGGGTACCAGGATTCGAACCTGGGTATGCCAGGATCAAAACCTGGTGCCTTACCGCTTGGCGATACCCCATCTGAATAATGACAACCTGATGAAAGAATGGTGCGGAAGGCGAGACTTGAACTCGCACACCTTGCGGCGCCAGAACCTAAATCTGGTGCGTCTACCAATTTCGCCACTCCCGCAAAGATGGTGGCTACGACGGGAATCGAACCTGTGACCCCAGCATTATGAGTGCTGTGCTCTAACCAGCTGAGCTACGTAGCCATCTTTTTGCATTACCTTCATCGGCGTTGCGGGGCGCATTATGCGTATATCAGCTAAATGCGTCAACTGCTTTTTTCTTGAAATCTGCTTAAGGTCGCTTGTTTGTTTGGCTTATAATCATTTTGATGGTAAAACCAACAAAAAATGAATATTACCCTTCGAGTAAGCGTTGTAACAGGACACCATTAAGCATAGCACGTTTGGTCAGAGCGAAGGCGCCAATAGCGGAACAGTGAACTAGTTCAGACACAACGATTGGCAGATCTTCGCGAAATTCTTTTAAAACCTGAGTATTGATACAACTTTGAATAGCGGGTAAGAGCACATTTTGCGCTTCAGTAATTTCTCCCGCCAGCACAACTTTCTGTGGGTTAAATAAATTAATGGCGATAGAAATGGCTTTGCCAAGATAATGACCGACATTTTTTATCACTTCAGATGCTAATGGATCATGCTGATTGGCGGCCTGACAGATGGCTCTGATATTGCAGTTATTCAATGTTAGCTGGCTTGGAAAACCTTGCTTTAATTGATGCTGAACGCGTGCTTCAATTGCTGAGTTGGAGGCGATAGTTTCCAGACAACCAAAATTGCCACAATGACAACGCTCACCGAGCGGATCAATTTGAATATGACCAATTTCACCTAAATTCCCTCTATTATTGAGGAATATCTGGCTGTTTATAATTACCCCGGCACCTGCACCCCGATGGATACGTACCAATATTGAGTCTTCACAATCACGGGTGGCACCAAAATAGCGTTCAGCCAAGGCTAGACTGCGGATATCATGACCAACGAAACAGGTCATGTTGAAATATTTTTTCAGGTTATCGACTAGAGTCCAGTTAGTCACTTTAATATGAGGCATATAACGGACGATACCGGTATCTGGGTCAACCAATCCCGGCAAGATAACTGAAATAGCGATTAATTCGCGGATCCTGCGCTGATTTTGTTGAATAAAGTTTTCTATTGCTCGGATAAGCTGGTTTTCGACTTTTTGCTGAGTGGCTTCAGGCAATGGATAATGCTCTTCAACCAATGCTTTGCCACTCATGTCATAAAGAGCAAGAGTGGCATCATGGCGGCCAAGGCGGACACCGATAGTATGGAAATGACGATTTTCTGTAACGATTGAAATTGCGCGGCGGCCTCCGGTAGAGGCTTGTTGATCGACTTCTTTAATCAGGCCGCGCTCAAGTAGCTGACGAGTAATTTTAGTTACGCTGGCGGGTGCAAGTTGACTTTGCTCTGCAATTTGAATCCGGGATATCGGTCCTTGTTGATCAATTAACCGGTATACCACAGCGCCGTTAAGTTGCTTTACAAGGTCAATATTACCAATTTGCTTTTGTGTGCTGCTATAACTCATCGGTTATTTTGTCCATTAGATATCAGTTTCTTTTCCGTTAACAATGGTCTTGCAGATTTCAAAGTCGTGACTGAGAACGGTGAGGTTAGCAATTTTACCGGCTTCAATAGTGCCAAGATATTGATCAACACCAATTGCACGGGCTGGGTAGAGTGTTGCCATCCTCAGTGTTTCATCCAGAGCAATACCAACATGTTCAACGCTATTTTTAACGGCGTCTATCATAGTGATAGAAGAGCCACTTAACGTGCCATTTTCATCGACACATAATCCGTCCCGATAGTATATGGTTTTACCGGCAAAGGTGAAATGCTCCATTTTATTGGTAGAAGTATCCATCCCGGCGGGAAGTATGGCATCCGTTACCAGAATCAACTTATCTTTTTTCAGACGTTTCGCATTGCGAATATTTGGCCATGAAACATGCAAACCATCGGGAATAATGCCCGCGTAAACTTCTGGTGTATCAAAGATAGCGCTAATCAGGCCAGGCTGGCGACCAGAAATATATGGCATCGCATTATAGAGATGGGTTGAGAGAGTTATGCCGTTCCGGAATCCCAGTCGGGCTTCTTCATAACTGGCATTGGAATGACCGGCAGAAACCACAATCCCTGATTCGATCAGCTGGTGAATGTATTTCTGTTCCACCATTTCTGGTGCGAGAGTTAGCTTGGTAATGACATCCGCGTTATCGCACAGGAAATTTATCATTTCAGCTGTAGGTTTACGGATAATTTCTGGATTGTGAGTGCCTTTTTTTACCGGATTGAGGTAAGGCCCTTCCAGATGCAGGCCCAAAGCCTGAAACTTATTATGCTTTAGATAAATACGCATTGCCTCAACGGAGGCTATCATCAATTCATCTGTACTGGTAATCAGAGTCGGCAAGTAGCTAGTACAGCCAGAGCGTTCATTGGCTTTTTGCATGATATCCAGCGTTTTTTCTGCAATATCTTCTAGCCGCTCATTAAATTGAACACCACCACAACCGTTGACTTGCAGGTCAATAAAGCCGGGAGAAAGAATTGCTCCATTCAGATTACGTTTTTCAATCTGTTCGGGTAACTCTTGTATTGGGCAAACTTGTTTAATTAAGTCGCCATCAATGATAACAGCATGATTATCCAGCCTGTCATGACCGGTATATATAATGCAGTTGGTTAAAGCATACATCTTAGCCTCCTATGGGATCTGGAGATGATGATTGAAAATAATGATGATAATCCGTCTGAGATCAGTCTCAGGCTGTGCGGATCCTTATTTTTTGCTGGCAAATATGTCGATAATGTCTGCTTCCAATTGATGGAAGTACTTAACCGTTTTTACTTTCAATTCCATTGTTGCAGGTTCGTCACAGACAATGATGGATTTAGGGTGCATTTGCAGGCAGCTTACGGTCCACATATGGTTGATATTGCCTTCAATAGCTGCTTGGATTGCCAAGGCTTTATTCAAACCGGTAGCCAGGATCATAATGTTTTCGGCATCCATCAAGGTGCCTATACCTACAGTTAAGGCGTATTTAGGCACCTGATTAATATCATTATCAAAGAAGCGGGAGTTGGCCGTTCGGGTTTCTACAGTCAACGTCTTGATACGGGTGCGGGAAGTCAAGGATGATGCTGGTTCATTAAATGCAATATGGCCGTCATTACCTACACCCCCCATAAACAGATGAATCTGACCATAAGACTTAATTTTGTCTTCATAACGTTGGCATTCTGCATCAATATCAGCGGCATTACCATTGAGCAGATTGATATTTTCTTTTGCAATATCAATGTGATCAAAGAAGTTATGGTGCATAAAACTATGGTAACTTTGCGGATGATTTTCGGGGATGCCGACATATTCATCCATATTGAATGTAACGACATGTTTAAAACTGACTTTTCCTGCTTTGTGCAGAGTAATCAATTCCTTGTAAGTCGCTAGTGGTGTGCTGCCGGTTGGTAGTCCCAAAACGAAAGGGCACTCTGCGGTTGGGTTAAATGCATTGATTTTGCTAACGATATAGTGTGCAGACCATTTACCGACATCACTTGCATTCGTTAGGGGGATCAGTCTCATAATTACCTCTTAAAACAATAAATTATCATAGTTAAAATAGAGTTATACATTATTCTCTTAATTAATCTTCTATAACCTGAATACTAAATCATTTTCATTGGCAGAGACACTCTGCACGTTATGATATTTTAAATGATAAAATAAGATTTGTGTGTTAGCTAGCATTTTGACCAAATTCCTGGTGTTTATGGTGATTTTCATCACATATAATGAGGAATTAATTTGCGACGAAAAATAAATTTTCTACACTGAAATTGTAGAATAAATGTCCTTATTGCTTACTTTGATAATAATGTAGTCATAACGCAGTAAGAGACTCTGGTAATTGAGGATATAAGGGGGAGCAAGGTGAATATTCTGAGTTATTTGCAAAGAGTGGGGCGAGCATTAATGGTACCGGTAGCCACACTGCCTGCTGCTGCAATACTAATGGGGATAGGTTACTGGATCGATCCGGTAGGTTGGGGAGCAGATAATGCACTGGCAGCTTTGCTGATTAAATCTGGTGAAGCCATTATTAAGAACATGCCAATATTATTCGCTATTGGTGTGGCTTATGGCATGTCTAAAGATAAGGATGGTGCGGCAGCACTGACAGGTTTTGTTGGTTTTTTAGTCGTGACGACACTTTGTTCTCCGGCAGCGGTATCGATGATCCAGGGTATTCCGGTTGACGACATACCAAAAGCCTTTAGTAAAATTGATAACCAATTTGTTGGTATTTTAGTTGGTGTTGTGTCTGCTGAACTGTATAACCGCTTTAGTCGTGTTGAACTGCCGAAAGCATTGTCATTCTTCAGCGGTCGTCGTTTGGTGCCCATCTTGATCTCTTTCCTGATGATTCTGGTTGCTTTCATCCTGATGTATGTGTGGCCGGTGGTTTATAATGCACTGGTCACTTTCGGTGAAAGTATTAAAGATCTCGGTGCTACAGGCGCCGGTATTTATGCCTTATTTAACCGCTTGCTGATTCCTGTTGGCCTGCATCATGCACTGAACTCGGTATTCTGGTTTGATGTTGCGGGTATCAACGATATCCCTAATTTCCTCGGTGGTCAGAAATCCATAGTCGATGGTAGCGCAACAGTGGGTATTACTGGCCGTTATCAGGCGGGTTTTTTCCCTATTATGATGTTTGGTCTACCGGGTGCGGCATTAGCGATGTATCGCTGCGCGCGTCCCGAAAATAAGGCCAAAATTGCCGGTATTATGATTGCGGGTTCATTCGCTGCGTTTTTCACGGGTATTACTGAACCTCTGGAGTTCGCCTTCATGTTTGTTGCGCCAGTGCTTTATGTGCTGCACGCGATCTTGACCGGTATTTCAGTGTTTATTGCAGCAACAATGCAGTGGATTGCGGGTTTTGGTTTCAGTGCCGGTTTGGTGGATATGGTCCTCTCTTCCCGTAACCCATTGGCAACACATTGGTACATGTTGATCCCGCAAGGTCTGGTATTTTTCTGCCTGTACTATGTGGTATTCAGCTTTACTATCAAAAAATTCAACCTGATGACACCAGGGCGTGAATTGGCTGCTGATGGTGAAATTGATGGCTATGATATTGATGTGGACAAAAATGGTAAAGCAACAGCGAATAACATCCACAATGAAGCTCATCAATATCTTGCCGCAGTGGGGGGTTCAGATAACCTGACTGCGATTGATGCTTGTATTACTCGTCTGCGTCTGTCGGTAAAAAATGTCGATCAGGTCAATGACAATCTGGTTAAACGTCTGGGTGCTTCCGGTATTATCCGCCTGAATAAACAGAGTGTGCAGGTTATTGTTGGTACTCGTGCAGAACTGATTGCCAGTGCTATGCGTGATGTGCTGGCAAAAGGTCCGGTTGCTGCTGCGACAGCAAGCTATCAACATCAGACGGCACAGAAAGCGAAGCTTGAAGGTGAACGTAAAATCCTGCTCACTCTGATTGCTCCGGTCAGTGGTGAGTTAGTCGATTTGGCAGATGTACCTGATGAAGCCTTCTCCAGTAAAATTGTTGGTGATGGTATTGCTATCAAACCAACATCAAATACTGTGCTTGCGCCAGTGTCTGGTACGATCGTGAAAATTTTCGACACTAATCACGCTTTCTGTATTGAGACTGATGAAGGTGTGGAACTGATTGTACATTTAGGTATCGATACGATTTCCCTTAACGGTAAAGGTTTTAAACGGTTGGTGAATGAAGGCACAATTGTAAAAGTGGGGGAACCTGTATTGAACTTGGATCTTGATTATCTGAATGCTAATGCCAAATCTATGATTAGCCCGGTGATCGTCAGCAATATTGATGACTATATTGGTGTTAATATTTTGGCAAAAGGTCAAGTAAAAGCAGGACAGACAAAATTATTTGATGTGCTGAGATAAACAACAGACAAATCCGTAAAAGTTGATAAAAAATTTTCAATAAAATGAAAAACGGGAAGAGCGCCACTTTTCCCGTTTTTCGCTTTAACTTTGCTCTGAATCGCCATTTGGCAGTAACAAACGGTTGTTTCTCAGCACTGCTTGTTGGATTATAGGCGGTTATGTGACGCGCTTTTGGCATTATTGAGGTATAAAACAATGAGTGAGGCAGATGCCCGCCCGACAAACTTTATTCGTCAAATAATTGATGAAGATTTGGCAATTGGTAAACATACATCCGTACATACTCGCTTCCCGCCTGAACCCAATGGTTATCTGCATATTGGTCATGCAAAATCTATCTGCCTGAACTTTGGGATTGCAGAGGACTATCAGGGCCAGTGCAATCTGCGTTTTGACGATACCAATCCGGTTAAGGAAGATGTTGAGTACGTTGATTCTATTAAAAATGACGTTCAGTGGTTAGGTTTCGAGTGGAGTGGTGATATTCGCTACTCTTCTAATTATTTTGACACGCTGTATCAGTATGCTATTGAATTGATCAATAAAGGCTTGGCTTATGTTGATCAATTGTGCCCGGAAGAGATCCGCCAATATCGTGGCACATTGAAAGAGCCAGGTAAAGACAGCCCGTATCGTAACCGTAGTATTGATGAAAACCTGGCACTGTTTGAAAAAATGCGTGCTGGTGAATTCAGCGAGGGTAAAGCCTGCCTGCGCGCCAAAATTGATATGGCATCACCTTTTATTGTGATGCGCGATCCGGTTTTGTACCGTATTAAATTTGCCGAGCATCATCAGTCTGGTAACAAATGGTGCATCTACCCGATGTACGATTTTACCCACTGTATTTCTGATGCGCTGGAAGGGATTACACATTCGTTGTGTACACTGGAATTCCAGGATAATCGTCGTTTGTACGACTGGGTGCTGGATAACATCACCATCGATTGTCATCCGCGTCAGTATGAATTCTCGCGTCTGAATCTTGAATACACGATTATGTCCAAGCGTAAGCTGAACCTATTGGTGACTGACAAGATTGTTGAAGGTTGGGATGATCCACGGATGCCGACTATCTCAGGTTTGCGTCGTCGTGGTTATACTGCTGCTTCTATTCGTGAATTCTGCCGTCGTATTGGTGTCACCAAGCAGGACAACAATGTGGAGATGGCGGCATTGGAGTCCTGTATTCGTGATGATCTGAACGAAAATGCCCCTCGTGCAATGGCTGTGCTCGATCCGGTCAGGCTGGTGATCGAAAACCGGTCGGAAGGGGAGCAGATGCTGAATATGCCTAATCATCCGAATAAACCGGAGATGGGTAGCCGTGAAGTGCCATTCAGCCGTGAGATCTATATTGACCGGGCAGACTTCCGTGAGGAAGCTAACCGTCAATATAAACGCTTAGTTTTGGGTAAAGAAGTTCGTCTGCGTAACGCTTATATCATCAAAGCAGAGCGTGTTGAAAAAGATGCTGACGGCAATATCACGGTAATCTATTGCAGCTATGATGAACAGACGCTGAATAAAGATCCGGCAGATGGACGTAAAGTAAAAGGTGTTATTCATTGGATCAGTGCGTCTCAGGCTGTTCCTGCTGAATTCCGTCTGTATGATCGTCTATTCAGCGTACCAAATCCCGGTGCAGAGGATGATTTTTTGGCGACAATTAACCCCGAATCACTGGTGGTCCGTCAGGGCTTTGTTGAGCCAAGTTTGGCGAATGCCAAGCCAGAAAAAACGTATCAGTTTGAGCGTGAAGGTTATTTCTGTGCTGATAGCGGTTATTCCAGTGCAGAAAGCCTGGTATTTAACCGTACTGTTGGTCTGCGTGATACCTGGACAAAAATTTCTCAGGATTAATTGAGATAATGAACTGTACCCAACGAGTTGGACATGAGGTCAACAGTTGAGGTGCAGTTTTTTTTCTAAATATTGCTATTCCCATGTTAGACCTTTTTTTATTTGCAAACGCATATTTCGTTGGGGAAAGTAAAATCCCACAGCGAAAGTAAATAAAAATAATATATTCAAAGTAATAACTTTCCCATTCACTAATTATATTAATAATATAGATAACAGTCCTTCGGTAGCAGAAAAATGGATTGGCAATGAAACTCAAAGAGCTGACATTAATTACATAACTATTGAGTATTGATTATCTGTTAATTAGCCGAGTTTTATTTCATTATTAGGATAAACATTGCCATTATCTATTGTACTTATGAGCAGAGTGTGGTTTTTTTACACATTTATCTATTTTAGAAAAATAATAAACAATATATTTTGCGAAATATCACTATACTGATTCTTGAGGTTATGAAATAAAAAATTGCAGTCTGGATATTTCATAGATACGAAAAAAATAGGATATGATAATAATAAGTTGATATTAATTAAGAGAAATTACCAAGTGAAAAAATATTATTTATTTTTTAGGGGGTTATGAATATGAACAAAAATATAATTAGCATGAAAAAGGAAGCAGTCACCATCCCATCCGACAATTTTGAAACAGCCGAAATAGTTGCCAAGAGAACATCTGTAAGATTAAACAATCCAAGTAAAAATAAAAGTTCTAAACGTGAAGCTTTAAATGGGCCAGTGATTTGGTTTGATACAGAAAAGCTGTCAGATCAAAGGCCAGATGGCAGCATTTTCATCAGAGTAATAAATTCTTTTTATAGTGATATAATTTTATATCCAGATAATTTCTCAGCTTTCATTGATGAAGTACCTAAAAGAATGCAAATTCGGTTAATTGAAGCAGAGTTTGCGGGGAACAAACGAGTCAATCATCGAAAAATAGGTGACGATCATGGGATATATTGGAAGAAAATTAAGAGAAAGTAGATTGTTATTTCCCAATTCAAATAAAGGTTTGATCGTGCCGATTGATCATGGATTAACGATGAAGCCGATCCCTAGTTTACAGAATATATATGCAGTTGAGCCGTGGATTAATAATAACTATGTTAGTGCTATTTTGGCACATAAAGGGGTATTAGAGAAGTTAATTTTACGTGGCGCTTTTCGCCCATCAATTGGTGTCATTCTCCATATTAATGGTATGCCGATTATATCAGCGTCGCCGGACACCAAAATATTAGGAGAAAAAACCGCTGACAAAATATTGATCGATAATACAAAAGTTGCTATTTCAGCTGGGGCTAGCAGATTATGTGTTGGCAGAAATGTTTTTCAGAATCTAAATCCGCAATCTCTACTGAAAAATTTATATGAGTGCATAAACGCAGAGCTAATATCTTTGGCTTGATAAAAGCCTGTATATCATAGATCTCATCAGTTGAATGTTACTAAAAGGGTTTATCATGGAACTCGCTATCAACACTCAAAACGAGCCTAAAAAAGAAACCGGTTATTTCTTATCGCCGTTGTGGGAAGACGTTTTTTCTAAAGAATTACTGGAAGAACTTAATTCGAATATATTTCTGGTGGCTTGTCGTTCTGGGCAGGCCAACCAGAGTTTACTGAGAAAGTTCATGATTCAGCACCATTACTATTCACAATATTTTACCCGATATTTGTGTTTATTAATGGGAGGTTTAGTAGATCAAAAAGATTTTGTGTCGCTTTCTCATAATTTGCTGGAAGAGCTAACAGGAACTGATGTTGCAAAGATCTCTCATGCAGAGTTATATAAAAAGGCGATGGTGGCTATCAATGCTGTTCCTAAAAGTGACGCAATACTTAAAAGTACTCAACAACTGATTGACGCTATGTTCCGCCATTGCCGGAGTGATGATTCCCTAAGAGGTCTGGCGGCTTTGTGTTTAGGTGCTGAGGCAATTGTACCTCTGGTTTATGGTCCCATTTTAGATGCATTGCGATCAATAAAAGCTTCTGACGACGCATTATATTTCTTCAGAATCCATGTTGAGGAGGACGAAGATCATGCAATAGTGATGAGGAAAATTATTGATCGAATGATTGAAGAAAATCCTCACCGAAGGGCAGACGTTATTGCTGTTGGTGAAGAGATGGTGCGTTTTCGCATGGCGATGCTAAATGAACTATATCAAAGTAATACCAGGATAAATCCGCATGAATATGACGATACTATCATCTGAGTGTGATATAGACATTTTGCGTAATGATGACATGTTAGGCAGGGGTAATTTTCTTGGCCGCTGTTTAGCGCTAAGTAATACCCCCAATGGTTCTTTGTATACACTTCAACTTGAAGAAGCGATACAGACGATTGAAAGTATCTATGATGCAATAATTATTGGATTGGATTTATCTCATGCCAAGAATAGAGAAACGAAATTAGTCATATTAATTTTATTAAATGAGAAATTAACTTCGGATGTAAATATTGTTGTAGAGCAAGTTATTCAGCTAATGTTGGAAAAAATCGGGAGGGAGTACTATATTAGAGAATATACGATTATCGTTGTTAATAGCTTCGATCAAATTCCCACCGGCGCAACAGGTAAGGTTTTGAAACGTAGATTAAAGGATACTCGCCCTAAAATTCTTGAGGAATATGAAAGGAGTAAACAACTCCCCAATGGCATTTTAAAAATCATTAACTATATATCGGCTAATTAGAATTGATTATAAAGAAGGTGAAGTATTGTGAGCAAAGTTTCTCATGAAGGTCCTGCTGTCGAAGCGATAAAACAAAAATTGATCCTTGCTGAATCTTCCGATGTCTCTGAGTTTGAATGTATGGGGCGGTTATTTAATATTCATAAAAATGTGTTCCCACCCACTCATTTTCAGTCCACTTGTATATTCACTAATAATATTCCTTATATTAAAAATACCTCTTTTTTGGAATTAGGTTGTGGTGCAGGAGTAACCGCTGTTACAGCGGCACTGGAGGGATGTTATCCGGTTGTTGCTTCTGACATTAGTGGGGACGCGGTGAAAAATACCTTGTTTAATGTAATGCGTCATAATGTAAATAATTTCGTTTCTGTAAGACATGGCGATTTGTTTGACATATTAGAAGAAGGTGAAAGTTTTGATGTCATTTTTTGGAATTCTAACTTTCTATTTGTTCCTGAAAGCTACTCTTTTCAGGAACAAATTTATCACGCGTTTTATGATCCAGGGTATATAACACATAAACGTTTCCTTCAGGAGGTAAGGAAATATATTAATCCACAGGGAAAGATACTCATTGGGTTTAGCAGCCAGGGAAATGAGGTAGCGTTTAGTGAATTACTGATGGCACATGATTATAACTATTTTGTTTTATATGAAGAAAGAGGAAAAGGCGAAAATTCACAGATATACAAAATTTTTCAACTGGTATCTTTAATCTAAGATATTTATTTTTATAAGTAATTATTAAGGAGAGTATATTTTGATTTCAGAGAATATTTCTGTATCGCAAGTTGCCATTGTGGGTGGTGGGCCAGTTGGCCTAATGTTAGCTTTATTTCTGGATTTATATGGTATTCGTTCGGTTATTTTTAATTTGGATGAATTGACTCGGTTACACCCTAAAGGCAATACCCATAGTGCCCGTACTATGGAACATTATCGTCGTTTGGGTATATCTCAGTCTATTCGGGATTTAGGATTGCCGAAAGAGTTTCCTCTGGATATCGCCTATTTTACCAAGCTTAATGCATGGGAACTGGCGCGCATTGATATGCCATCGGAAATGGAAAAAATGTCCAGGGTCCAAAATGCTGCTGCGACAGATTCCGTTCCAGAGCCGATACTACGTGTAAATCAAACCTATGTTGAAAAATTTTTGTTACAGCATGCAAGCAGTCGTCCAAATATCACAATAAGATATGGCTGGCGTGTTAAAGATTTTGTCCAATATGAAGATGAAGTAAAACTTTATGCGGAGCATATTGAGGGAAAATATTTTGATGAAGTCTGGCATGCAACTTATATGATCGGATGTGATGGCGGACAAAGTTTTGTTCGCTCCAAACTGGGTATTGCATATGAAGGAACGGTTGAAGCTAAGACAGGTTTTCTGACTGGAGGCATGATTTCCAGTTATATCCGTGTTTCTGGAATTTACCGGGGATTATTACAAGATAAAGCGGCCTGGATGTACAATATTATCTCACCCATGCTGAGAATGTTATTTATTAGTCTGGATGGTAAAGATGATTTTTTATTTGTGACTCAGAGTAAACTTGGACAGACTATTGATGATGCGGAATTAATTCGCATAGCGCAGGCAGGGATAGGTACAGATATGGAAGTGTCTGTCCTTGGTAATTCGCTATGGAAAGGTGGAGTTGCTCTTGTCGCAGAACGGTTTTCTGACGGTCGGATATATTTGGCAGGTGACTCTGCGCATTTATTTGCGCCTACGGGTGGTTTCGGAATGAATACCGGAATCGACGATACGAGTAATTTAGCCTGGAAAATTGCCGCATCTATAAATGGCTGGGCAGGCGATAAGTTAATGGGTTCTTATGAAAGCGAACGTCGTCCAATTGCACTTAGAAATACATCTGCTGCCCGTTTTTTGACTCAGCGAGTATCCGCGTTATTTATACCTGAAAATCTGGAAAATGCGGATTCTGCCGGTGATTTGGCTCGCCAAAAATTAGGTGCCGAGCTTAAGACATTTCGTAGTCAATTTAGCTCTATCGGTGTTGAACTGGGTGCCCGATACGACAATTCTCCTCATATCATTAACAGCGCCCCAATACCGGATGATGACTTTTTGAATTACCAGCCGAGTAATGTGCCGGGAGGACGATTACCGCACTTGTGGATAACACCTGTTCCAGGGGCAAGAATATCCCTGTTTGATATTTTGGGCACTGGATTTAGTTTGCTTCGGGTGGGAGAGCATCTTCCAGATGTATCCGAACTATTAGATCAGGCATATCAACGTAAAATTCCGATGAAGGTTATTGATCTTCCTGGTTACGACGCCTGGCAATTATATCAGGCAAGACTCCTTTTGGTACGACCTGATCAATATATTGCCTGGAAAGGGGATAAAGTGCCTGACAACGCAGGTTCGATACTGGATAGAATTATTGGTAAATAAGCGAAGATTTCCCGGGAATAGGGTACTAATGCTAATTAAAGATGGAAAACAATATTATGATTGAGACGGATGTTCTTATCGTAGGTAGCGGCCCTTCTGGTTCAGCAGCGGCCCTGTTTCTGAGTACCTACGGAATTAATACACTGGTCATAACGAAACATCGATGGCTGGCTAATACACCTCGCGCACATATAACCAATCAGCGAACAATAGAAATATTATCGGAACAGGATAAGCATGGTGTAGAACATGGCAAAATTTTAGCAGAAGCGATGATTAAAATACTTTTAAGATAAAATATCTTGAATATTATTTTAAAATAGCCAAATAATGCAAATTGTAAAATAAGACGTGATATTATAGGTGATTATAATGAAAAAGACTTTCTTTTCATCTGGTGATTTTGGTAGAGTTCCAGGAGAGTTAATTGCAGATAAGCCTGCTCAATTAATTCATGAAGATGTATTGAATTCTGAAGTCAGTCAAGATATTAGTTTCTCAAATGAAAGATGTCATAAGGTCGCTATGGTTAATTTACCCAGTAAAGTTCTCAGTATGACTCTGGGGGGATTACAGCCTGGGCAATCCACGCGTAAACACAGGCATAGTTATGAAACCATAATATATATCGTCAATGGTGAGGGGTATTCACTCATTGGTGAACAACATGTTTCATGGAAAGCGGGTGACGCAATATATGTGCCTGTATGGGCATGGCATCAACATACAAATAGCAGCACTACTGATGAAGCATTCTATATTGCATGTGAGAATGCACCGATGTTGCAAAACTTGGGGCTGGCAGTTCGTGAAGAACTTTGAATTTAGCAGGATATATATTAATTAAGGCTATTTTTTAAGAGGAATGGCACTATTATGTTTAGATAAATGTGATATGGGTTTTGTTGATTTTATTTAAAAACAGATAATTATCCAGCCGGGGTGAAAAGCCTATTGGCAATATCCCGGTAATTTGTTTATGAACTATTATGATAGGGATTATGGTTTAATTTGTTATATTTTATAATATTTTTCCTATGCAAGATCCTCACGCACTACGTGTACGCCAAAATTTTGCGCGCTGTTGGTATTCACTGGAACGGCTGACAATAATTATGATTACCAGGATAGTCTCTAAAATATTATCATTGATAAATAATTTTGCATCTATTTTAGTTGAAAAACATTTATATTAATCAATCTGTTTTTTAATGTGTATTTTATATTGTTAAGTTTTTATGGTTTTATTTTTTTGTTTTAATATCAATGCAATGTATAACTATTATTATATTTTTCTTGTAATGTGTTCTTTGTCATGTTTTGTAAAAAATCCCTTTTTTACCATTGATAATTCGTGACATGAAAAATAATCTGTATGTATACTGATCAGATGATTTTAATTTTCTTTTTCAATTGAAATCTTTATTTCACGGATAGATTCACATTTTTGGTCGTGATTTATTTTTAATTAAAAAATAATTAATTTTATGGTTACACAGAGTACAAAAATCAGCACTAATCCAATCTATGACCAGAGTGTGTGTTTTCAAGGATTTGTCTGGAATTTTTCCGGGATGAGAAAGAGATTAAATTCAACATCATCATGCCATTTATTGTCTTCTAATGGCTTGTTGCCGCTGTTTTTATATTTCTGGGCAGTGGCTTACCTTACATAACATTTGTGTTTGAAAGAGGCGACAATGAAGAAATTTAAATTGTGCACACTGGCGGCGCTAACGGCGACTGTTGGCCTGATAGGGTCTGTCTATGCTAATAATACAGCGCAGCAATTGGTTGATTCACTGAGTCAATTGAAAGTTAATTATAAGGTTGTTGATAATCAGGCTGGAGATCATGGTGTTAATTGTGCGGTATTGGGGGCGGACTGGGCCACTTGTAATCGGGTCGATATTACTTTAACCAATGGTAATCAGGCCATTGACTCATCTGACTGGGCGATTTATTTCCACAGTATCCGCCAGGTCCTGAGTGTTGATAATGAGCAGTTTAAAATTACGCGTATCACGGGTGATTTACATAAACTGGAACCAACTGAGAAATTCACCGGTATTAAAGCGAATCAGCAGGTAAAACTGCCTATTACCGGCGAGTACTGGCAGATTTACAGCACTGACTTCTTGCCACGCTGGTATGCAACGTCAGGCGATGCGAAACCTAAAATCCTTGTAAATACGGATACAGAAGATCTGAGCCAATTTTTATCTGTTTTCACCGGTGATCAATGGAAACGCACAACAGCGGATAACAACATCCTGATGACGTCTGAAAATCGTTATGTGAAGAATTTGCAGGTTAAAAAAGTCGAGCCAGAAAAATTACGTGGGCAAATAATCCCGACGCCAAAAGAAATTCAGATTTATTCAGAGGATGCTGATTTATCTGGGGGAGTAAGGCTGGAATTTGGTGGTTTGAATGATGAGGCGGTTATTCTTGTCAGAAAACGTTTTACCGATCAAGGCATTAAATTAGAGAATAGTGGCTATCTGGTTGCGACTCAGATTGTCTCTTCAGATTTTACCGGTGAATGGCAGGTTAAAGGGGCTTACCGCCTGAATGTTACCCAGAATGGCGCTCAAATTGTTGCTTTTGACCAAGCGGGTGTGTTTTACGGTCTTCAATCTCTGTTGTCATTGATTCCTGTCGATGGCAGCGGAAAGATTGCTACTCTGACGGTAAAAGATACTCCACGTTTTGAGTATCGTGGCGCTATCTTGGATGTGGGGCGTAATTTCCACAGTAAACAGGCGGTTCTGCGTTTGCTTGACCAAATGGCAAGTTACAAACTGAATAAATTCCATTTCCACCTGAGCGATGATGAAGGCTGGCGTTTAGAAATTCCCGGATTACCGGAGCTAACGGAAGTTGGTAGCCAGCGTTGTCATGATTTGAGTGAAACCAAATGCTTGTTGCCACAACTGGGGTCTGGTCCTGATAACAACAATATGGGGAGTGGATTTTTCAGCCGTCAGGACTACATCGACATTCTGAAATATGCCAAAGCCCGCTATATTGACGTTATTCCCGAAATTGATATGCCGGCTCATGCCCGGGCTGCGGTGGTTTCTATGGAGGCACGCTATAAAAAGTTAATCGCTCGGGATGATGTGAAAGGGGCGAATGAATACCGCTTGCTGGACCCAACGGATACCACCAGGGCAACTTCTGTCCAGTTCTATGATCGCCGCAGTTATTTGAATCCGTGTATGGATTCTTCAAAACGCTTTGTTGAGAAAGTCATTGGTGAAATTGCCGCTATGCATAGAGAGGCGGGCTTGCCATTGGAAACCTGGCATTTCGGTGGTGATGAAGCGAAGAATATTCGTTTGGGAGCGGGGTTCCAGGATAAGAACGGTCCTATAGAACCGGGTAAAGGCATCATTGATAAGAGTATAGAAGATAAGCCGTGGGCTAAGTCTCAGGTTTGCCAAAAGTTGGTGGAGCAGGGCGTGGTGAAAGATATTGAGCATCTTGCCAGCTACTTCGCCATTGAAGTGAGCAAAATTGTGAATGCTAATGGTATCGAAAAGATGCAGGCGTGGCAGGATGGTCTTAAACATGCCGACAGCGCTAAAGATTTTGCGACCAAACGCGTGGGTGTAAATTTCTGGGATACTCTCTACTGGGGTGGCTTTGATTCAGTCAATGATTGGGCGAACAAGGGCTATGAAGTGGTTATATCCAACCCGGATTATGTTTATCTGGATATGCCATATGAAGTTCATCCGCAGGAACGTGGCTACTATTGGGCAACCCGTTTTAATGATGAAGCCAAAATCTTTAGTTTTGCGCCAAATAATATGCCGCAAAATGCTGAAACATCTGTTGACCGTGATGGTAATGCCTTCTATGCGAAAAGTGACAAACCGTGGCCGGGCGCTTATGGGCTGTCAGGGCAAGCATGGAGTGAAACTGTTCGTACCGATGAGCAGATGGAATATATGATTTATCCTCGCTTATTACCGCTGGCAGAACGGGCATGGCACCGGGCTGGTTGGGAACAAGATTATGTTCCAGGCCAGGAATATAAGCGAGGAGAAACGCATAAAGTTGATATAGATGCACTGAATCGTGACTGGATACAGTTTGCTAACCTGATAGGGCAGCGTGAGCTTGTTAAACTGGATAGGGCAGGAATTGCTTACCGTTTACCAGTACCTGGAGCTAAGGTAAAACGCGGTGTTCTGAAGGCCAATATTGCTTTGCCAGGGTTGGTTATTCAGTACTCAACTGATGGTGGTAATAGCTGGAAAATTTATGACAATCACAAACGTCCGAAGGTGAAAGGAAATGTGTTGATTCGTTCTGTCAGCCCGGATGGCAAACGTTACAGCCGGATTGATAATGTAAAGGCATGATTTTGTTTCATCAAGAAAGGAACCCTGATGGGTTCCTTTCAGACCGCTGACAAACCTCATTCGAAATAATGGTTTTTTTCATGATGAAAAATACGGTGTTCATTTTTTCTCATTAAGCCGGTCTGAGCGCCCACCGAGGTGCCATTTTGACCCTGCTACATGGTATATCCCCGTCATCCACCGATAAGAATAACAAAGCGTTGCGACTAGCAACGCTATCTTCTTGTAATACAGGGGAAGACCATAATAAGAGCTGATTTTGTTCAATATCATAAAAAATACAGTGTTAATCTTCTCTGGTGATTAATACCAGGCCTATCAACCGGGCAAGGTAACTAGGTTGAATAAAGCTTTAGTGATTTAGCTAATATAAAACCGGTTTCCAGCGAGATTATCGGCATATTTTGTGATCTAAATCACATTTTATGACATTCGCTGGTGATTAATTCTCCGGGTAATCAAGACATAGACGATTTTTTGTTATATCTTTTTGTCTGAATATTAAACGGACAACATTATTTATTATATAAATTTATTGATGACTAAGCAGGAGAGACGCCCTGCATTTGTTTAATCAGGATTATCAATGTTGTTGCTTTGTTCGGCACGCCTACTACATAAGACGAAAGAAAGATGGACAATCAAGCCCGTTGTCGGTTCACTGAAGGCAGCATTCTGTTACCGGAAGGCTATCAGGAACAGACGGTAAACATCCTCATCGCGCCTGAGGCCCCGGCGCTGAATATCTCGCGTGATCAGTTAATCGAAGGCGAAGATCTCCCCGGTTACCTCACCCGTCAAAAAGGTCTGTTGAAAAACGGTCTGCGCAACTGGCAATTATTGGAAGAGCAGCCCGCGACGCTGGGCGATAACTTGCGGCAGGGCACCGCGCTGCTTTCCCGTTATCGGCCCAAAAAAGGCCAACAAGTCTATCAATATCAGGCCGTATTCCGGCTGGATGAGAAAAAAATGCTGATTTTCACCCTGTCATCCCCGCAGAAATTCACCGATGCTCAACGGCAGTGGCTGGATGACGGCCTGAAAAGTTTCCAGTTCTAGGGCGGGGACGTTATGCCAGAAGCTGCACGACTCGGAGACACGATAGGCCATGCCAGCGCCATGGCGGGACTGATGGCGGGAACCGTCATCGGTTCATTAATTTCAGCTGCCGGGGGGATTCTCGCCGGGGCCCTCTTTGTGGCCGGATTGGCCGCATCCT
>NZ_JBHFKZ010000033.1:0-51592 GCF_042879375.1 Photorhabdus sp. RM323S | reverse complement strand
AAATATACTCATCGATATTAAAAACTACACTTAATAATTCGATATTATATCCGTGATATTACTACGATTTCCTATTTTAATTTCACTTTTCCGGTTAACTTTACTCTTATCAATTAGCAAAATTGATTGTAATGCCCGCTTTATAAGAGTATCTTTGTATTGTGCATTATCAATATTCGAATCCCATAAATCACCATCTGCATCAATACCGTCACAGGAAAAAATAAATAGATCAATCTCTAAATTTTTTAATTGTGTAATAAGTGATGAACTAATATAACAAGCATATTTACGATGAAGAGTTCCCCCTGAACTGATTAACTGAATATTTTTTTTCTTTGATAATTGATGGCAAATACGAATGCTATTGGTAAAAATAGTGATATTAATATCAGGAAGTTGCTTTGCCAGATACCAACATGTTGAACTTGCATCAAGTGCGATTACCATTCCTTCGCTTATCCAAGTTACAGCTCGTTGAGCGATAAGCGATTTACCTGAAAAATGGCTTTTAACCCGAATGTTAAAAGAGTCACCATTATCCTGTGTTTCCTTGTTTAAGCTTTTTGTTCTTCCATGTAAACGGAGAAGACGACCACGCTCCTGAAGAAATCGTAGATCTCGGCGTATTGTTTCTTTACTGACTTGTAAAACTAAGGAAAGTTCAGTGGTTGTTAATGATTCATGGTGATGAAGAAGATCCATGATTTTTTGATGACGTTCATTTCTCATAAAGGGATCCCTTTTATATTGTGACAGAATGGGATTATTTCGCCCAATGTCAGAATTAAAAAATCATGCCTTCTTTAGCAATATCTTTCCACATTTCGTCGTTTTCTCTGTGACGATGATAGCAAAAGCGTTACCATTTCCTACTTTAGTTAGTTAGCATGTTTAAAAGGGATGGAGAGAAGAAATAAATAGGAAAATCATTTTCAGTAGAAGATTATCTATTCCTGTATAAAATTCTGAGCTAATGAATTATAAGCTTCTTGGTGTTCACCTGGTGTATAAAGTTCATAGTGATAAGAAAACTGCTCACGCGCTTTTTCAGACGACTCATAGCGACCTACACCAAACCAGGTAAAGAAAGAAGCGCCTAATACCGTCGTCTCTGCTTCATTAAGGACTTTTATTGGCAGGTTTAAAATGTCTGCTTTTATTTGATTCCAGAGATGATTTCGGCTACCTCCTCCCACTAACACCAATTCTTTAGCATGAAATCCACTTATTTTTCCTAACAGAGATAAGTTTTGTTTTAATTGATACCCCAACGCTTCTAATGCAGCACGATAGAAATGGCGTCGTTCAGTATTTAACGTTATTCCACACCATCCTGCCTCGGAGGTTAACAAACGACAATTCATTCTTAAATTATTAGCACCAGGAGGAACAGATAAAGCTTCATGAATCATTTGGCGATAGGCCTCCGAAGGGGGAATATCTTGCCAGAAAAGCTGTCGGATCCATTCAAGTACGCCAGAAGCCAGCCATTGTAATCCCGGGTTAAAGATCCCTTTTCTTGCGTCCAATTCACATGTAGAACCCGCATAATGAGGTAAAATATGGGTATTCACATGAGGGGTGCGTACCATCAGAATTTCCCAGGTACCGGAAGATAAAACCGGTTGATTCAAACCTGCGCCGGAGCCAAATAAAGCAAATTGCGTATCATGTCCAGAAGAAATAACTGGAATTCCTGAAGGCAAGTTCAATTTTTTAGCTACCTCCGGGACTAATGTACCAATTTGTTCGCCAGCAGAAACGAGTTCAGGAAATAAATTCTCTGAAATAGAAATAGCATCTAATATTGCTTCACTAAACTGTTCATTATGAATATTGAGTAACTGACTGGTTCCGGCCATCGTTCTGTCAGTTGACATTACTCCTGTTAATCGATAATTGATTAAAGAAGAAATAAACAACCATACATGGGCTTTATCGAAAAGAGCAGGGTGATTTTCTTTTAACCAGATTAATTTATAAAGCGTATTAAAATTAAATTTCCCAACACCGGATATCGTTTGTAATTTCTCAGCCGAGAAGTAACGCTCAATACTTTCAACAATAGAGGTTGTTCGTGAACATTTCCAACTAATAATTGGATAAAGTAGGTCACCCTTTGCATCGACCAATGTTCCGTCAGCACCAAAAGTCGTCACCGTTATTGCGCATATCTTATAACCTGATAATTTGGGGCTAATCCTACGACAACAGCCCGTCAACCGTTCTAAAATGGCGTCCAGTGACCATATATGCCAGTGAGGATTGGCTTTATCGGGATCACTCGTATTCGGTGTTGACTCTTTTACAATCACATTGCCCTGAGCGTCAACTGCAATAGCCCGCACATTCGTGGCCCCACAATCCAAAACTAAAACGACATCTTGCATGATATGTTCTCCTGTCAGGAATAGAGGCGGTACAATTTGTACCGCCGGCAGCCACTATTTCTTATAGAGAGGACCATAGTTTTGGCAGGCTCGGTAATCTGAACCTTCTAGATCCATGCCGTGTGCACTCCATGCAGAAGGACGATAAATGGCTTTTTCATCCAGATTATGCATACAAACTGGGATCCTGAGCATAGAAGCTAACGTAATGAAATCGGCACCAACATGACCAATAGAAAGCACACCATGATTAGCTCCCCAATTCGCCATAACCGAGTACACATCCTTAAAGACACCTTTACCGGTTAAACGTGGAACAAACCAAGTTGTTGGCCAGGTTTCATTGGTCCGTTTATCCAAAACGTCATGGATATCTTTAGGCAATTCCGCACTCCAGCCCTCCGCAATTTGCAGGACGGGACCAAGGCCTTTAATAATATTGACTCGACTCAGGGTGAAAGGAACGCCGCCTTTGGTTAAGAATTTGCAGGAGAAGCCACCACCTCTGAAATATTCATGGAGCGCCGGGCACCATTGTGTTGCAGCCAGGCAAGCATCCACTTCCTCTTCGGTAATTTCCCAGTGAGGTTTCATCGTAGGATGGCCTTGAGCATCTTTTTGGCAACAGGTCCCATCCAGCGTTGCGGAGCCTGAATTAATGAGATGGAGCACCCCATTTTCAGCCTGCCCCGTGAGTTTTTGGCCCGTGACACGCTCGACAGATTCTGGAGACCAGAAAGTTCGAACATCAGCAAAAATCTGTGCTGTCCCTGTTAGCATATGGCCAAATAACATTGCAACACCATTTAGACTGTCATTTTCCGTTGCAACCGTAAATGGCTGACGGATGCCGTTCCAATCGAATGAGCTATTCAAAATTGTTTCCGCAGTATCGCCATTGGGATATTGGTCTGTCCAATGACGTTGCCCCTGGAAACCCGCGACAATAGCGTTGTAGCCGAGAGCTTCTTCGCCATACCCTTTCTCTTTCAGTTTTGGATTTCCCTGCATCATGTCACGAATGCAAATAGCCATGAGTAAACTTTCGCGAAGAACTTGGCGACGACTTTCTGGTGAGCGGTGATATGGTTTAATATTCGGATCTTCACCATATTGGAAATATTTATCTGCCCAAGATAAGGCGAGCTCAAGTTCCTCTTCATCGTATATTTGCTTATCAATACGACGGCGTAATTCCGTCATATCAACAGACTGAATTTTCATACCAAGCCAGGATTCAAAAAAATGATGATCAACAATTGAACCTGCTATGCCCATTGATACACCGCCAACAGAGAGGTAAGTTTTTCCTTTCATATTGGCAACAGCCAATCCAGCCCGGGCAAATCGTAGCAATTTTTCTTTAACATCATCAGGAATGCGAGTGTCATCAGCATGTTGAACTTCATGTCCATATATAGAAAAAGCGGGGATGCCTTTTTGCGAATGAGCGGCTAAAGCTGCCGCAAGGTAGACTGCTCCTGGACGTTCAGTCCCATTAAATCCCCAGATAGCTTTAGGTCTCGTTGGATCCATATCTAATGTTTCACCGCCATAACACCAACACGGTGTGACGGTAATTGTCAGCCCAATATTTAATGCACTGAATTTTTCATCACAAGCCGCAGACTCAGCAAGACCAGCAATACATGTGTCTGCAATAATGCATTCAACAGGGGTACCACAAGCATGGTAAATATGTCCAGTCAATAAATTAGCTGTCGTTTTTGCCATATTCATGGTTTGCTCTTCGAGTGATTCACGCACTCCCATACGACGGCCATCAATAACTGGGCGAATACCAATCTTGGGTAAGTTCATATTCTTTTTCATGCAATTTCCTCATACAAATAAAGTTGTTATTTGCTTTTTTAATTAAACAGATTATTGGGTAACGCATTCGCACGGAATTTTGCGAAAATAAAGATCACAGCAAAACAGAAAGCAGGTACTAGCTCAGCAGTTGGAACGTGATCCACCGCATCACTAACAAATCCCATAATGGGCGTTACGATACCACCCCCAACAATCGTCATGACAATAAGTGAAGAACCATATTTGGTATCCTGGCCTAATCCTTTAATTCCTAATGAAAAAATGGTTGGGTATTGAATAGACATAAACATGCTACAAAGGGTCAATGCAATTAAGCCGACATATCCCCCCACGAACGCGGAAATAATGCAAAGGCTCATGGATATCAAGGCATAACAAGCTAATACTTTTTCCGGCGCAAATCGCTTAACTAACCAAGTCCCACTTGATCGACCAATAAAGAAAAATACCATTGTTGCTGTCAGATAATTAGCGGCATACCCCGGAGTCATACTCGGAATTTCATCAATGGCATAACGAATCAGGTAACTCCAGCAAGCTGTTTGCGCACCGACATAGCAAAATTGTGCTAACACCGCCCAGCGCCAGTGCTTGATTTTAATCAGGCGTCTTAAAGACTTAAAGAATGAGAGGTTGTTGTCGTGTGCATCACTTTGCATTACTGGAAATTGGGTAAATAAAATCAAGCATGCAATCACTAAAACCGCAGCAACGATAATCATATAAGGGGATTGTACCGTTAAAACCAGGCTGTGGTTATAGGTACTAAGCTGCTCAACAGTCATTTTATCGAGTGTTTCTTGGGGTAAATGAGGAACATTAGATAAAATTAAACTTTGTCCAAAAATAACGGCGATAATTGCCCCAAATGAGTTAAATGTTTGTGCCAGGTTAATGCGAAAGTGCCCCGTTTTTTCAGGCCCTAATACTGTGACGAAGGGGTTGGCCGCTGTTTCTAAGCAACCTAATCCGGCAGCGATAATAAAAAGCCCTATAAGGAATAGTGTATAATTCATCGTTTCTGCGGCAGGCCAAAAAAGAGCAGCGCCAACAACATAAAATAGTAATCCAGTCATTATCCCTGCTTTATAATTTAATTTGTTCATCAATATTCCAGCAGGAATAGGAATAATAAAATAACCAAAATAAAATGCCGACTGAATTAATCCTGCTTGGAGATTTGTTAAGGAAAAAGCTTTTTGAAATTGAGGCAGCAATATGTCATTTAAATTATTTGCCACAGCCCACAAAAAAAAGAGAGAACACAAAAGCGTAAAAGGTATTAAATAATCTCTGTTTTTTTTACTATCACGCTCTATATTTGATTGCATTGATACGTTATCCATAGCACCCTCTCTATCGCAGCTAATACTGTGAGTTTTCCAGAGTCAGCCTTATTTTTAGTCATCTATAAGATAAGAAAAGGATCTCAATCACATTTATTTATTCATGCCACTAAATTGTGAACTTAATCACTGAAATAAATCTATCACACATGCCCGTTTGTATTTTTTTTATTTAATTCGGTCATGAAAATGACCGTATAATCTTTTTTATGAAAAAACGGTCAATAAAACCAATAAATGACCGTTTGAGTTAGAAATGAAAAATACGGAATAAAAAAATAAATACAGGTGTCGATAAAATCCAAAAAGTGGTAAAAACATTTGAGCTTAATCACAAAAACCAACTTAAATATTTATTTAAAAACAATAAGGTACTACAACAAAAATACAGAGCAGACTCCATTTATTTATTTTTCATTGACTAGCATAATTCGAATTTAAACAAGGTAAATAATCGTGAAAAGAAATACATTATCTCGTGAAATTATTCATACATGCTTAGAAATGACCCAACTGGGATTAAATCAAGGCACTGCGGGTAATGTCAGTGTCCGTTATAACAATGGAATGTTAATTACGCCGACAGGAATCCCTTATGAACAATTGACTGAAATACATATTGTTTATGTAGATGAAATTGGTCAACCTGAGGATAATAAGATCCCCTCTAGTGAATGGCGCTTTCATCAGGCGGTCTATCATGCCAGACCTGATGCAAATGCAGTCGTCCATAATCATGCAATTCATTGCACAGCAGTTTCTATTTTAAATAAATCAATCCCAGCCATTCATTACATGATCGCAGCAGCGGGAGGAGATTCAATTCCCTGTGTACCTTACGCAACATTTGGTACCAAACAACTCTCTGACTATGTATTTAATGGTTTTAAAAACAGAAAAGCCATTCTATTACAGCATCATGGGATGATTGTTTGTGAGGTTAATCTACAAAAAGCACTATGGCTCGCGCATGAAGTTGAAGTGCTCGCTCATCTATATTTACAGACCCTAGCGATCCAAAATCCAGTTCCTATCCTGAGTCCAGAAGAAATAGCAATTGTGCTTGAGAAATTTAAGACATATGGTTTAAAAATTGAAGAATAAGATCCCTAATTCTGGGAAAAAAATGAATAATGGTTGGGATTAGTTTAGTATTCCCAAGAAAGTCGGGATTATATTGCTGACGCCCATGAGTTGAATATTCGAGGTATCTGTATCCTGCGGGCTGCAAATTCTACTTGTCAACCATTGCCTAAAGCAGGTCGGTTTGGTGAGGAAATCGTTGTTAACTCGCAGTTTTAATGCTGGTGTTCATCGTGTTTGTTGAGTCAGGAACAAGGTTTGCATCTCTTGCAAGGGACGTTTCGGCGTCTTTTGGCACTTTTTTATTTGGTTTTCTTGCGGTTGCTGATTATATTTCTTTTGTAGAAAAATAACTTATAAAGTCATTTATTGTTTTCTTTAGATTAGATTCTGAATTTGCCATAGTTGGAATTGATTTATGAAAATGTTCTGAAGGCGGGTATGTTGATATGGTAAAAAAAGCGGTAAAGCTACTGTGTATTTCGGTTATTTGCAGTACATTAATGGTGGGTGGCTATGTTTTAGCCAATCAGCAACGTGGGCTGATTGAGAGCGATATTCAGAATTTTTCAAAAATGCAGACTGAAAAGATATCCGAGTCAGTGATACCTAAACAGGTACAAATTCAAACTCCTGCGGTTTCACAAGCAGCGATCCGTAACATGCTTCAAGGTTGGTTACCTGGGCAAGTTAAGCCGGTTTTCTTTGACCGATTGGTCAGTCTGTATTCATCTAACCAGATGCAACCTTTATGGCAGGATAAAACCGCTGTTCAGCGTTTTGAACAACAACTTTTAGAACTGGCATTGGCTGGATTTCAACCGCAGTTCGGCCAATGGCTGATTGAACTCAATGATCCTCAATTGAGTGATATGGGGCGTGATCTCATTTTATCTGATGCTATGCTGGGTTATTTGCAATTTGTCTCCGATGTCCGTCATCAGGGCGAAAACTGGCTCTATCGCACAACGCCATACAAAATTGTTTTACCTTCATCTGCGATCATCGATCGGTGGCAGCAAGCTATCACAGATCGCAATGTGGCCGCTTATGTTGCAGCATGGGTGCCACAGCACCCTCAATATGAAAATATGCATAAGGAGATGATGAAGCTATTAGCTGATAGTAAACCGTGGTCGCAGGTTTCTGATAAAAGCGCATTAAAACCGGGGCAGAGTAGCCCTGATATCACGGCTTTAAGAGAAATACTTATCCGGACCGGTATGCTGAACAATGCGACAACTAAATCAGGTAATATCTATGACCCTGAATTGGTTGCTGCGGTGAAAAATTTCCAGCAATGGCAGGGATTAGCACCCGATGGCGTGGTTGGTAAACGCACCAGAGATTGGCTGAATACGTCACCTCAGACCAGAGCTGGGTTAATGGCGCTTAATATTCAGCGTTTGCGGATTGTCCCAGGGCATGTTTCCACCGGAATTATGGTCAATATTCCTGATTATTCGTTGCATTATTATCTTAATGATCAGGAGGTGCTGAACTCGAAGGTGATCGTTGGTCGTCCAAGCCGTAAAACGCCCATTATGAGTAATGTGCTGAATAATGTGGTGATTAATCCCCCCTGGAGTGTGCCAACCAGTCTGGCAAGAAAAGATATTGCGCCACGGGCGGTTAATGATCCCGGATATTTCCAGCGCCGGGGGTACGTTATCTTTTCAAACTGGCGTGCTGATGCCAGTGTGATCGATCCTTACACTATTGATTGGAATGTGATTACACCGGCTAATTTTCCTTATCGGGTATGGCAGGCACCCGGGCCGACTAACTCATTAGGCCGCTATAAATTCAATATGCCAAATTCTGATGCCATCTATTTGCACGATACGCCGAATCATAGTCTGTTTAACAAAGATATCAGGGCGATCAGTTCTGGTTGTGTCAGGGTTAATAAGGCGTCAGAATTGGCAAGTATGTTACTGGGAGATGCTGGTTGGGCTCAGAGCAAGGTAGATCATGCTTTGAAACAGGGCAATACAGCTTATGTCAATATCCCACAGCGTGTTCCGGTTTATTTGTATTATTTGACTGCCTGGGTAGATGAGCAGGGTGTGCCTCAGTATCGCACTGATATTTATGACTATGATAACAGTGCAAGACAAGGCTCCCAGTTTTTGTCAAAGTTGTTGCATTTCAAAATTAAATGCAACTAATTTTCACTATTAGTTGTCACAGTGACCAGTTGCCGGGTGGGTGGCCTATTTTTTCATAATCTGGGTAGATGTTTCTTCATGGATATAATCGATCATAATCGCCGCAAGTGGCTGGGTGTGGGGGCTGCTGCGTTAGGCTTGAGTTTGTTACCGGGGCACGTTTTTGCGACGCTGACCACTCCCCGCCCACGGATCTTACGTTTTAACAACTTACATACGGGCGAAACGATTAAAGCCGAATTCTTCGATGGCCGTCGTTACAACAAAGATGAGCTGGCTCGTCTGGATCATCTGTTTCGGGATTACCGGCAAAATAAAGTTAAAACTATCGATCCTCAATTATTTGATCAGATCTATTTGCTGCAAATGATGATGGGCATTAATAAGCCTGTACAACTTATTTCTGGTTACCGTTCACTGGTGACCAACAATCAGTTGCGCAAGAAAAGTAAAGGCGTGGCTAAACAGAGTTACCATACTCGCGGGCGGGCGATGGATTTCCATATTGAAGGTATTGATCTGAAACATATCTGTAAAGCCGCTTTGAAAATGAAGGCGGGCGGTGTGGGATACTATCCACACAGTAATTTCGTTCATATTGATACAGGTCCCGTCAGGACGTGGTAATCTGGTAAGTAACTATTTTGTTTTGACTATGGAGTAAATGAAATAATGAAATACCAAATTATTCCTGTGACTGCTTTTATGCAAAATTGTACCCTCATTTGGAATGAAGAGAGTAAGGAAGCGGCAATTGTTGATCCAGGCGGTGAAGCGGCAAGGCTGATCGCTGAGATCGAAGGCCGTGGCCTGAAATTGACCCAGATTTTATTGACGCATGGTCATTTTGACCATGTTGGTGCAACAGCAGAAGTCGCTGAACATTTTAATGTGCCAGTTTACGGACCACAGCAGGAAGATGCTTTTTGGATCGAAGGCTTGCCGGCTCAGAGCCGGATGTTTGGCGTTGAGGAGTGTGCATCATTTGAACCTGACCGCTGGTTGAATGAAGGTGATGAGTTACATGTTGGCGGGGTCGATTTGTCTGTATTGCATTGTCCGGGCCATACGCCAGGGCATGTCGTATTTGTGAATCATGCAGATAAACTGATCTATATGGGGGATGTCCTGTTTAAAGGGGGAGTTGGGCGCAGCGACTTTCCGCGTGGTAATCACCAGCAGTTAATTAATTCAATTAAAGATAAACTTCTGCCGCTTGGTGATGATTATACATTTATTCCAGGGCACGGGCCAATGTCTACGCTGGGTTATGAACGGCAGACTAATCCATTTTTACAGGATGAAGTTCCAAGTTGGTGATGTGGAATTGAATAAGAGCCGGTTTGGGTTCTGGGGATAGTTGTCCGATTGGCAACTATATCAGACGATAAAAGCCGCTGAAATTGAGCGGCTTTTCGTAATAAGGTGAATGTTGATTCAGAGTACCGCAACAATGGCTTCACACAATGGGGCCATATTTTCCAGTGTCAGGCCCGCAACGTTAATGCGACCGGAACTGACAGCATATATACCAAATTCTTCACGCAGGCGCTCAACTTGTTCTTTTGTTAGGCCGCTGAATGAAAACATACCATTTTGGTTGATAATGAAGCTGAAATCCTGTTTTGCCCCTTTTTCCTGTAAGGTGTTCACAAACAGTTGACGCATACGCTGGATACGTTCGCGCATGGTGGTCAGCTCTTGTTCCCAGGCGGCTTTTAGTTCTTCATTCGACAAAATAGTGGCGACAATAGATGCACCATGAGAGGGTGGGTTGGAATAGTTAGCACGGATAATGGCTTTAGCCTGGCTGAATGCTTTCTCGGCTGTATCGCTGTCACCGGCAACAATAGTACAGGCGCCCACGCGTTCATTGTACAAGCCAAAGTTTTTGGAATAAGAACTGGCGACAATCAGTTCATTATGATTTTTCGCAAAAATACGCAGGCCTTCCGCGTCTTCGTTCAGCCCTTTGGCAAATCCTTGGTAAGCGAAATCAAAAATGGGCAGCCAGCCTTTTTCCGCAGACATTTCTGCCAGTTTGGCCCACTGGGCTGGGGTTGGATCGATACCCGTCGGGTTGTGGCAGCAACCGTGGAACAGAACAACATCACCCGCCTGAACATCAGACAGGCTTGCCAGCATGTCTTCGAAATTCAGGGCGTGTTTTTCAGCGTCATAGTATTTGTATTCGCGGACGTCCAGGCCAGCGGCAGAAAAAACGTTTTTATGATTTGGCCAGGTTGGATTGCTAATCCAGACTTGCTTAGCGTTAGTCTGTTTGGCAATAAAATCCGCAGCAATACGTAAAGCACCTGTACCACCTGGGCTTTGTGCTGTACGGGCGCGTTTGTCTGTTACCACAGGGTGATCTTTACCAAACAGCAATTCTTGCGTCACATTGCCAAATTCAACTAGGCCACTAATCGGCAGGTAATTCTTTGTTGCTTCGTTTTCCAGCAGATATTGTTCCGCTTTTTTGACACTAGTGAGAATAGGGGTTTTTCCTGTTTCATCTTTATAGACACCGATGCCAAGGTTGATTTTATTTGTACGAGGATCAGAACGGAAAGTATCGGCTAGGCCAAGAATAGGGTCGGCAGGCGCTGCTGTGATTTTCTCAAACATGTTTGTGATTCCAAAGCTCAGGGTTAAGCCTAAAAAGGTAGTCAGGTTAACGCCGTAAAAACAGTTTGCCAACTATTTGTGGCAAAAAGAATAAAATCTTGTGAAGCAGTTTGCGGAGTGAGAAAAAGTTTAGCTAACAGCAAGAAAAGATAGAATAAAAAAGCAGCGTCTGAGCGCTGCTTTCGTTTAAAGACGCTTAACTTATTCAGCTAAACCTATTTATCAATGGTCATTAGAACTGGTAAACCATACCTATACCAACAACGTTGTCAGTGCTGATACCCGCTTTTTGGGTGAATTCGTTGTCATCCAGCAGGTTGATTTTGTAATCAATATAGGTAGTCATGTTTTTGTTGAAGCTGTAGAAAGTACCAACAGAAACATATTTAACTAGATCGTGATTGCCTGATTCTTTCTCGTCACCCTTAATGTCACCGTACAGGTTCTTACCTTTAGATTGTACGTATGCCAGAGATGGACGCAAGCCGAACTCGAACTGATACTGAGCCGTTAATTCGATGTTCTGGGTTTTGTTGGCGATATTTTCCCAGTTTACACCATCAACTTTTCCACCGAAACGGGTCATGTTACGGGTTTCACCGTACATGGCAGCCAGGTAGATGTTGTTGGCATCGTATTTGGCACCGATATTCCATGCTTCAGCGCGGTCACCCAAGGCAGTAGAGCCAACAGGTTGGTCTTTTTTGCCCTTTTCCTCAATAACGCCAAAGGTTGTTTTTTGTGCAGAAGTACGGGCAGAGTTAGAGTATGCGCCACCGACGCTGATACCATAACCTGCGTCATAAATCGCAGTGAAACCGTAACCATCACCGTTGTCTTTACGGTTGGCACGACTATTTGAGGTATTGTTACTGTTCTCACCCTGATATTGCAGGGCAAAGCTCAGACCATCAACCAGGCCGAAGAAATCGCTATTACGGTAAGTTAACAGACCGGTAGAACGGCCAGTCATGAAGTTGTCAGTCTGAGCCATAGAGTCACCACCAAATACTGGCAACACATCGGTCCAAGAGTTGACATCATAAACAACACCGTAGTTACGACCATAGTTCAGTGAACCGTAGTCGGAAAGTTTCAGACCAGCGAAAGCCAGACGAGTTTTGGTTTCTTCGTCAACAGCTTCTGCACGGTTGCCTTTGATGTTGTATTCCCAACGACCAAAACCGGTCAGTTGGTCATTGACTTGAGTTTCACCTTTGAAACCCAGACGGGCGAAAGTGTTATCACCATCTTCTCCGCTGCTGTTGTTAGCGAATTGGTGACGTGCTTCAACTTTACCGTACAGGTCTAGTTTATGACCGTCTTTGTTATAAATTTCAGCTGCATTTGCTGCGCCAGCAGCCAACAGAGCTGGAATTACCACTGCAAGAACATTGCACTTCGTCATTATTATTACCCTCATTGGTGTTATATCGGACACCTGCCACTGCCAAAAATAATTCTTTAAAAATCTACGGAACTATTTGTGAGAGTTTAGTGTCGTCTGTTTCTCTGTCAAGTGTTTCATTGGTTGTTATTTTTATCCACTCACAAAGTGCTACAAAAAAGAAAATTTAGTAAGAATTTGCAACAAAGTGTTTCAAAGTGTAAATGAAGGGTTGTTTTCTGAACTCTGGTCTGTCCAGTTGGTCAAAAAAGTGGAAATCAATCGCTGTCAGTGAGGAAGAAAAATTATCTGTTGAGCTTAGTAAAAAGAGTAAAATACGGTGTTCGTTTTATCATCAGATTTTTTATAGGTAACTTGTTGATGTTCTTGTCTGTATGCCATGTACTATTTTTCAACAGATGACTGATGATTATTCTTCTTGAAAAAAAGAATAGCGCCCACTTTAAGTGAGCGCTATCACATATTAATTGGATTTTCTGTATTTATTTCAGTTGAATTTAGAACTGATATACCAGACCTACACCAACCGCGTTATTGGTGTTAACTTCGAAATATTGGGTATATACGTTTTCTTTTACTAAATTGATTTTGTAATCAACATAGGCAGACAAATTTTTGTTGAAGCTATAATAAGAACCAATGGAGATATATTTTACCCAGTCCTGTTTGGAGAAAGAATTTGTCCCTTTGGATTGAACATATGCCAGAGATGGACGCAGGCCAGAATCGAACTGATATTGAGCCGTTAATTCGAGATTCTGGGTTTTTGCCGAGACAACATCCCGGTAACCGAAGGATGTCATATTGTGGGTTTCACCGTACATCGCTGCCAGATATACGTTGTTTGCATCGTATTTAGCACCAATGTTCCATGCTTCTGCTCTTTCACCGCGAGCGACAGAGGTAACGAGTCTTTCATGAATAATAGGACGGTCAGCGTTGGAGTAGGCACCTCCCACGCTGATGCCGTACCCGATATCATAAGTAGCAGAGATGCCAAAACCATCGCCATTACTGCCACCATTAGGTTTGATGATGTCGCCTCGCTTACTAAGTGAATTACGACCATTTTTGTTGTTGTCGTCGTTCTTACCCTGGTATTGCAGGGCAAAGTTCAGGCCATCAACCAGGCCGAAGAAATCAGTGTTACGGTAAGTCAGGACTCCCGTGGCACGATTCGTCATGTAGGTGTCAGCCTGAGACATGGAGTCAGCACCGAATACTGGCAGTACGTCGGTCCAGACGTTGATGTCATAGAGAACACCGTAGTTACGACCGTAATCCAAAGAACCGTACTGAGCAAATTTCAGGCCCGCGAAACCCAGGCGGGTTTTGTTGCCTTTGGCACCTTCTGATTCAGCGTTGTTAGCCTGAATATTGTACTCCCAGCGCCCATAACCCGTTAGTTGGCTATTGATTTGGGTTTCACCTCTGAAGCCCAGACGAACATAGCTTGCATCCCCATCTTCACTACGGAAAGGATCATCCTCTGATTTTTCGGTGGCTTTAGAGAATTGATGACGTACATCAACTTTGCCATACATATCCAGTTTGTTACTGTCTTTGTTATAAATTTCAGCGGCGTTTGCTGCCCCAGCAGCTAATAAGGCTGGGATGACCACTGCAAAAATACGACCTTTCATTAATTGTTACCTTACATTGCTTCATTAATTACCATCATTGGAGTGATCTTGACTTTGGTTACTGCCAGAAATAATTCATTTAAGAAAATCTTTGAAACTATTTATGAGAGCACCGTAATTGTCCGTGTCGGCGCACAGTCTTTCATTAGGGAGTGAGCTTGATCCACCATTAAATTGATACAAAGTGACGAATTTTGTAACAAAATGAAAATAATATATGTAAAAATGTAAATACAAGAAGATTTTTGATCGAAGATTGGATTGAAGGAATAAAAAAGCCAGCTTTCGCTGGCCTTGTATACATAATTATTTTTTAATATTAACTTTGTGGAATTATCAGAAATTGGCACTTCTCGGAGTACGTGGGAATGGAATGACATCGCGCACATTTGTGACACCGGTCACGTAAGCGACCAAACGCTCAAAGCCTAATCCGAATCCGGAGTGGGGAACAGTGCCATAGCGACGCAGGTCACGGTACCACCAGTAGTCTTCTTTATTAAGCCCCATTTCTGCCATACGCTTATCTAGCCTATCCAGACGCTCTTCACGTTGTGAACCGCCGATAATTTCACCAATGCCCGGTGCGAGAACATCCATTGCCGCAACGGTTTTACCGTCGTCGTTCATTCGCATATAGAAGGCCTTAATATCTTTTGGATAGTTTTTTACTACCACTGGTGCCTGAAAGTGTTTTTCTGCCAGATAACGCTCATGTTCTGATGAGAGGTCAACGCCCCAGAATACTGAGTTTTCAAATTTCTGGCCGCAATTTTGCAGGATTTCAACGGCATCGGTGTAATCAATTTGAGCAAAGTCAGAATGGATAAATTTCTCCAGACGGGTGATAACGTCTTTATCGACACGTTCAGCAAAGAATTGCAGATCATCAGCGCGTTCTTCTAATGCCGCTTTGAAAACATATTTCAGCATATTCTCAGCCAGTGAGGCTGCATCGTCGAGGTTAGCGAAGGCAATTTCCGGCTCAAGCATCCAGAATTCTGCCAGATGGCGGCTGGTATTAGAGTTTTCAGCGCGGAAAGTCGGGCCGAATGTGTAAACTTTGCTTAATGCACAGGCATAGGCTTCGCCGTTCAACTGGCCGGATACGGTCAGGAAAGCTTCACGGCCGAAGAAATCCTGATTGAAATCCACTGCACCTTTATCAGTTAAAGGCAGATTTTGCAGATCCAGCGTAGAGACACGGAACATCTCACCGGCACCTTCTGTATCCGCCGCAGTGATCAGCGGGGTTGAAACCCAGAAGTAGCCATTTTCATGGAAGAAACGGTGCAGAGCTTGCGCAAGGGTATGGCGCATACGGGTAACCGCGCCAATCAGGTTGGTGCGTGGCCGCAGATGAGCTACTTCGCGCAGATATTCAATGCTGTGGCGTTTGGCGGCCATCGGATAGGTATCAGGATCTTCAACCATGCCGATCACCACCACTTTCGTCGCTTGCAGTTCAAAACTCTGTCCCTGACCTAGGGAAGCGACAACTGTCCCTGTGACTTCGACAGAACAGCCGGTGGTTAAAGACAGAATTTCATTCTGATAATTGGGCAAATTATTATTAACGACGGCCTGTAATGGATTAAAGCAGGAACCGTCATAGACGGCGAGGAAAGAGATACCAGCTTTAGAATCTCTCCTTGTACGGATCCAGCCGCGAACGGTGATTTCACTATCAACCGCAACCCGGCCTTGCAGTACGTCGACTACAGGCGCTACGCTCATAAATTTCTCTCTTCTTTTATCAATTCAAGTTGGTGAAAATGAATACCCCTATACAAGAGGCAACTTGTTCTATGTTACTTGCCATATTTCAGGAAACAAGTGGAAATCACTAATTTGCATGGTGAATGAGAGGGAAACCGGTTTTTTCAAATGCGCCGCTGCTTTATTTGCCAGCGGCACAGTTGGGTTTTATAAAAATGGTGTTAACAAGCTTGCTTGACGGGTATATCAAAAGCGGCGCGTAGCTTGTTAACAAACTCATTATCCTCACAGATAGTTTTGCCAGGGCTGTCTGACAGTTTTGCCACCGGTTTGCCATTACATTCGACAAGTTTGATAACGATGTTCAGTGGCTTAACGCCTGGAATGTTGCAGGTCAGCCGTGTGCCGATCCCGAAAATCAGGTTTATTCTGTTGTGGAAATGGCGATAAAGCGCCAGTGCTTTCTGGAAATCCAGGCTGTCAGAAAACACCAGGGTTTTCGTCATCGGATCGATGCCCAGTTTTTGATAGTGGGCGATTGCTTTTTCACCCCATTCAACTGGATCACCTGAATCATGGCGTAAACCCTGGTATCTGTTGGCAAACTGGGCATCAAAGTCTCGCAGGAAAGCATCCATTGTGATGCAGTCAGTCAGGGCGATACCTAATTGGTTGGGATATTCATTTAACCAACTTTGTAGCGCCTCCCGTTGACTGCTTGCCAGTTCCGGGCTGATTTGCTGGTGAGCCTGAAACCACTCATGCGCCTGTGTACCAACAGGTGAGATCCCAAGCTGTTGTGCCAGTTGATAGTTGCTGGTGCCAATCAGGTAAGGGAAATTCTGTTGCAATTCACTGACAATGGCATGTTGAACACCGTGTGAGAAACGGCGGCGTGTGCCGAAATCCATCAGTTTGAAACTGGAGAGATCGATCCCTTCATTTTCTGCATCTTGATAGAACAATTTAATTAATTTGCGAAGCTGATTGACTGCATTTTCAGCTGCGTTATCCGGCAAGTGATGGCGGTGAACCAGCTCACTGAGCAGCGCCAATAATGGTACTTCCCACATAATCACTTCATGCCATAATCCTGAAATACGGATAGCTAACTGACCACTATCGGTTACAGAAATATTGACTTGCTGTGGATTAAAACGAAAGGTTTTGAACCAATTTAGATAATCAGCTTTGAAAAAAGGCAGGCTGGAAAGATAATTAAACTCAGCATCGGTTAATGCCAAATCAGACATCATATTAACCTGATGGCGTAATTCTTTGGCATATTCACCCAGCAATTCATCACCGCGGCAGCGAAACTCCGCAACGACAGGCATGTGGCTGTAGTGGTGGTACACTGCTTGTTGCATATGAAGTTTATAAGCGTCAGTATCAAGCAGTGATTTAATAATCGGGGTAGCGTCTAGGGTCATAGCGTGTTATGCATCCTCACGGAGCCTATTCGTGTCAGCTAAATCGATAAAGTTAGAAGAGTATACCGGGATTATTTTGTTATTGAAGTCACATAACATCATATCATTCACCAGAAGATCGAAATTAAAAAGGTCTTTGGTTAAATGTTATCATGTTATTTGATCATTAAGTGATAACAAGCACCAAATAGCAAACATATTCTTTACATAACATCATACTCGTTCTTAATGCATGTTTAGCGCCAGAAGGTGCGTTATTTCACTTTTGAACTTTAACCTCTTTCTGTGGCAGCGTAAGATTTGGTATTGAATTAATTCCATCAGTATGAAACGACAAAAAGGTTTCTTATGACACAGCAGCGACAAGCTAAATACCGCCGGGATTATCGCGCTCCGGACTATACGATTTCTGATATTGAACTTGATTTTAATCTTGATGCTGATAGCACAGAAGTCACCGCCATTAGCCAGATAAGACGTCTGAGTCATGAAATAACGCCATTGGTGCTAAATGGTGAAGACTTGACGCTGAAAAGCCTTCATGTGGATGGTCAACCGTGGGAACATTACCGTGAACAGGGGGAAACGCTGGTCATTGAGCAGTTGCCGGCTCAGTTCACTTTGAAAATTGTTAATGAGATCCACCCGGCGAAAAATACCGCTCTGGAGGGTTTGTATGTCTCTGGCGACGCACTTTGTACCCAGTGTGAAGCAGAGGGTTTCCGTCATATTACCTACTATCTTGATCGCCCTGATGTACTGGCGCGTTTTACAACCCGTATTACAGCTGATAAAGCCAAATATCCGTATCTGCTTTCAAATGGTAACCGGGTTGAACAAGGGGAAACGGATGATGGACGTCATTGGGTGAAATGGCAGGATCCATTCCCAAAACCCAGTTATCTGTTCGCGCTGGTTGCGGGTGATTTCGATGTTTTGCGCGATACTTTTACCACCCGTAGTGGCCGTGAAGTTGCACTGGAGCTGTTTGTTGACCGTGGTAATCTCGACCGGGCTGATTGGGCAATGACTTCCCTGAAAAATGCCATGAAATGGGATGAAACCCGTTTTGGTCTTGAGTATGACCTTGATATTTATATGATTGTCGCGGTGGATTTCTTCAATATGGGCGCAATGGAGAATAAGGGCCTGAACGTTTTTAACTCCAAATATGTGCTGGCAAAATCTGAAACGGCGACGGATAAAGATTATCTTGGTATAGAAGCCGTGATCGGCCATGAATATTTCCATAACTGGACCGGTAACCGTATCACTTGCCGCGATTGGTTTCAGCTGAGTCTGAAAGAGGGATTGACGGTATTCCGTGACCATGAGTTTAGCTCTGATCTTGGCTCCCGTTCTGTTAATCGTATCAATAACGTGCGTGTTATGCGTGCGGCCCAGTTTGCTGAAGATGCCAGCCCAATGGCGCATCCCATTCGCCCTGATAAAGTGATTGAGATGAATAACTTCTATACAGTGACTGTATATGAGAAGGGCGCGGAAGTTATCCGTATGATCCATACCCTGCTGGGTGAAGAACAATTCCAGGCAGGGATGCAGCTTTATGTCCATCGTCATGATGGCAGTGCTGCAACATGTGATGATTTTGTTCAGGCAATGGAAGATGCATCAAATGTGGATCTGTCTCTTTTCCGTCGCTGGTATAGTCAGTCCGGTACACCGGTGCTGACAGTTCGTGATGAATATAACGCGGAAAAGCGGCAGTATAAGTTGCATGTCAGCCAGATGACACCCCCTACCGCCGATCAAAAAGAGAAACAACCTCTGCATATTCCACTGAATATTGAGCTCTATGACAGCGCAGGCCATGTGATTCCGTTGCGTTATGATGGTCAGCCGGTTCACCATGTGCTGAACGTAATCAATGCAGAGCAGACATTTGTATTTGATGATGTGTCGTCATTGCCGGTTCCTTCTTTATTACGGGAATTTTCGGCACCAGTGAAATTGGATTACCCATTCAGCGATCAGCAATTGGCATTTTTGATGAAACATGCCCGTAATGCGTTTTCCCGCTGGGATGCGGCTCAGTCACTGATGGCAAACTACATTAAGCTGAATGTTATCCGTTACCAGCAAAAGCAGCCGATCGAACTGCCAACGCATGTGGTAGATGCTTTCCGCGCGGTGTTACTGGATAGTGATATTGATCCGGCTCTGGCTGCTCATATCCTGGCTTTGCCGTCAGAAGGTGAGATGGCGGAATTATTTACGATTATCGATCCAAAAGCGATTCATGAAGTCCTGCATGTCATCACCCATACTTTGGCGCAGGAAATGGCGGATGAGTTTGTTGCGGTTTATAACGCTATCAATATAGGCGCATATCGCGTCGATCATCAGGATATTGCCAAACGTTCTCTGCGTAATATTTGTCTATACTATCTGGCCTTTGGCTCTCAAGAGCGGGCCGATAAACTGATATCCAATCAATATCATCAATCTGACAATATGACTGATGCATTGGCGGCGTTATCCGCTGCGGTGATAGCGGAACTGCCTTGCTGTGATCAACTGATGGCGGAATTTGATGAGAGATGGCATCAGGATGGCTTGGTTATGGATAAATGGTTTAGCTTACAGGCAAGTAGCCCGGCGGCAGGTGTTCTCGCTAGTGTGCGTAATCTATTGAATCATCGTTCATTTAGTATGAGTAACCCAAACAGAGTGCGTGCTCTGATTGGTGCATTTGTTAACAATCCGATGGCATTCCATGCTGAAGATGGCAGTGGTTATCAGTTCCTGTTGGAAATGTTGACTGATCTTAACCGCCGTAATCCACAGGTTGCTTCCCGTTTGATTGAACCGTTGATTCGCCTGAAACGTTATGACGAAAAACGCCAAAGTATGATGTGTAATGCGCTGGAACAATTGAAAGGATTGGAAAACCTGTCTGGTGATCTGTTTGAGAAAATCACTAAGGCGTTAGAAAGCTGATAGTTATTTATCGGGCTAATGGTTATTTAGCCCGATATTCTTTTTGGCCTATTCTCTTGGATAATAAATTTCTGCTTGCCATCGTTTACTTTCGGATCAGATCTTATTAAGATGCCCGGCGCTTAATTTACGGCAGTCACTCCCTGTTATCTTGATCTCAGGAGATCGCATGTATTACTCTCTCATCAGGAAGGCGTTGTTCCAGCTTGATCCGGAACGGGCGCACGAGTTAACTTTCCGCCAGCTCAAGCGAATTAGCGGTAGTCCTTTCGAATTTCTTATCCAGCAATCAGTTGCTACAAAACCCGTTACTTGTATGGGCCTGTCATTTAAAAATCCCCTTGGTCTGGCCGCAGGTCTTGATAAAGATGGCGATTGTATTGATGCATTTGGTGCAATGGGATTTGGTTTTATTGAAATTGGTACTGTAACCCCACGAGCTCAGGCAGGAAACGATAAACCCAGATTATTCCGTATTGTTGAAGCGGAGGGGCTAATTAACCGTATGGGCTTCAATAATCTGGGGGTCGATAACCTGGTGGAAAATGTCAAAAAGGCAAAATATGGTGGAGTTATTGGGATCAATATTGGTAAAAATAAAGATACGCCTGTAGAGCATGGGAAAGATGATTATTTAATCTGTATGGATAAAATTTATCCTTACGCCGGCTATATTGCGATTAATATTTCTTCGCCAAACACTCCAGGTTTAAGAGCACTGCAATATGGCGAAGCGTTGGATGATTTATTGTCTGCGATTAAAGACAAGCAGGGTGAGCTCCAGCAAAAATATCAAAAATATGTTCCTGTTGCGGTAAAAATCGCACCCGATCTTTCTAAAGAAGAGTTGATCCAAATTGCAGATAGTTTAATTCGTCATAATATCGATGGTGCTATTGCGACTAATACAACATTAGACAGGAAATTAGTTGAAGGCCTTAACTATTGCCAACAAGCAGGTGGATTAAGTGGCCGGCCAGTTCAGTTACGTAGTACAGAAGTTATTCGCCAGCTCTCTCAAGAATTAAGAGGTGAAATTCCTATTATTGGTGTTGGAGGAATAGATTCACTGACCGCAGCTAGAGAAAAAATAGCCGCAGGGGCCTCTTTAATACAGATTTTCTCCGGATTTATCTATCATGGTCCAAAATTAGTTAAAGATATCGTCAATCATATCTAAATTTTGTTGTTAATTTATCATTGGGGGTTTATTTTTGCCCCCAACTCGTCTATATTCGCTCTAATCGTCTAAATTTTTATCAGTCCTTCATATATCTCACTATATGGCAAGGTTTATTTCACTGAATAGCGGACAAGTTATTTACAATCTGTTTAGTGCATCTATTTAGCGATGTCAGTTTTTTTGCATAATAAGGATAACTCATGAAACTTAAACCTGATGACCAATGGCGCTGGTATTTTGATACTGACCATGACCGCGTAATGCTCGATCTGTCTAAGGGTATGGTTTTTCGTTCCTGTTTTCCTGCGAAGATGCTGACACCTTATGCAATGGGAGAGACTTCATTTTCTGTAGAAGATGCGGCGCTTTATTATTGTTTTGAAGAACAGACACGCCGGATTAATATTTCAGATGAATTCAGGGCTGAATTAATTCTTAATGCATTAGTTGCTTTTCGCTTTATAAAGCCGCAAATGCCAAGAAGCTGGTATTTTTCCCGGTTTGCCATGATAGAAAGACCTGTGCAGGGAGAGTTAATTCAGGTACGGCTTCAAGATTGTGAAACAGAGGCTATATTTCTGGTGGCGGAGGCTGGAGATAGTGCGAGTCTTTGTTTGCTGGCTCAACCAAAATTAACGTTATCTGATCGCGTAATGAGCTTTTGCGATCCAATCAAAATTATGAATGATCGATTGATGCCATTTGTGGAACCTGTTCGTATGCCAATTTATGGCACTGCGGTTTGATTTGAGTTTAAGATCTATTTGCTCTGTGATTCTTGGAAGTAAAACCACTTTTATTCCTTGTTGTTCTCGCTGTTTCAAAATGATCGGTTCACTATTACAGTCAGGGCGGGATTCCACTTTACTTGTTTTTCATCCAAACGTCTGAGGATTACTTCGCGCAAAAGAAAAACTCGCTATCTGCCAGTTAAGTCAGTAGCGGTACAGCCAATAAAAAACCCCGGTGATTCGGGGTTGTGTGTTTCTGCGGTGCGCATTAGTGAGCTATCATGATCACGTAGAGCAACCGACTGAAATCTTCCCTTGTGTTGCAAAACATGTTGATCACTGCCTGAGAGCCGTTGTAGGTATACAGGACTTTGTACTGATTAACCGGGTCTATCCATTCATACAGCGTTAACCCTCGCGCCAGCGCTTCAATGTTCCGGTGGTGCATACCCGGATTCTCACTGATTGATTTTGTGGACTCCGCGATCAGTTCATCAATAATTTCTTGCGCTCGTTTTATCCCTACGGTGCGAGCCTTGAATCCCTCAAGGTTCAGCAGTGACAAGCGGGCCACTTTGGTTATGATAACCTTTGTCATAACACCCCTACACGCTACGGGCTGCTTTACGTTCTGCCAGTAACTCTTCCGGTGTCATAACGTCACCGTTCTCTACATCCTTCTGAGATAAAGCCACCAGCTTCAACATGGCGTTGATTTGTTCATCCTCTTTCTGACGAGCCAGTTCAGCTTCGCGGTCTGAAGCGGTCTGAATGAACAGTTCCGCTTTACCGTTGCGGCTGACGAATACACCACCTTCGAAATACTCCGGCGTACCGAGTAGATCCCGTGCGGCTTTTTGAGAAATTGTAGTTGGCATATATCACCTGCTTACTGAAATTATTATTTGGGTAGCGTTGATAATACCTTTGTATATGCGCAAAGGGAATAATTTGCTATAAATTTTACCACTCCAGCAGGCGTGTGATGCGGTCAGTTGGAGGATTGGAAAGGAGAGACAAAGCATTAATGGCTTTATTGCTCAAGAATTAATTGTTCTACGTGCTTAGAAATCTCTGTCAGCGCATCGTGGCTTGCGTAATCTTTTTGGACGATTTGGGCGCGTTGTTTAAACAAGTTTGTACCAAGAATGTTTTCCACGGTTTTCTTAAGCTGGGATTCGGTTGGTTGTGCTGTATCTAAATTAATACCGCATCCGGCCCATACGACGCGGAAAGCCGCTTCCTGTTTGCCTTCTCCTGCATCGGCAATGAGCAACGGCGTACCGTGGCTGAGGGCGTAGTTAATTGTGCCGTAACCCCCGTTGGATATTAGCAGTGAAGCTTTCGGCAGCCAGTGCTCAAATGAGATAAATTCTTCGATGTGGGCGTTTTCAGGTATGTTCTCACACAGTGTTTCTACCGATCTGCCACCAGTAGTTGCCAATACACGTACAGGTAATTTAGCCAGCGCATGCAAGGTGGGGAAAATCAACTGATTGAGATCGGTATTGGAAATGGTACCTTGAGTGACTATAACCAATGGACGCGGATCGTCTTCTTCCCATAATTGAGGTGATTCTGCTGTCGGTACAGGGTTGGGGAGTGGACCAATAAAATGGACTGTATCAGGTAATCCCTCGCGTGCGTATTCAAAAGCCAGGGTTGACAGTTGCAAAAAGCGATCAGAGCTGAAAATGACTTCATCGTTGAAAGATCGGGTTAACTCAGGGCAGCCGGACTGAACTAATGCGGCATTGAAGCTATCCTGCACTTCGGCTATCAGCTGTCGGTTTTCTTCATCTACTAGCTGTTCATGTGTCAATTCTGGTGGTAATACTGCGGGTGGGATACGTGGTCCCCAGAAAATTGAATCTTTCGAAGAGTAAGCCAGAGGTGTTATGCCAATGGTGATCATTGGAATACGATGGGCTTTTTCTTCTTGCAGGAGTGGCAATATGCCATAAAAGCAGTTCTCGGCTATAAGCAGATCCGCTTGTTGTTCACGGATAATCTGACGTAGTTGACGGTCGAGAAGTGGGATTGGAGCGGAGAAGAAATTCTTAAATGCCAGTGCCATTTGTACATTTCCCGGCGGAAGCTGCGCACGGTCAGGGAAATGTTGTTCTAAATGACGGTAATCAAAATCTACCTGCTCATCAAAAGGGACAAATAGTGCGCTTAAAGCTTCTGTTTGTTGGCGAAATAATGCACCGGTGAATACGGTTACTTGATGTCCTTGGGCTATCAGTGATTGAGCGACTTTTAACATTGGATAGACGTGTCCGGGTGTTGCAACCGCTGCAATGACAATGCGTGCCATAACTTGCTCCTTCATGTGTTGTGGTTTAAGTTGCTTTGGTTCCTGCTTAGAGTGTAATCATTTTATGACGGTTATTATAAATTCATAATAGTAATAATTAATTCATTATAGTTATAATATTAAGTATTGATTATTTTATTTTATTGTGAAACAATTATGGAGGCATTATTTTTCAGGATGATAAAAAATCTATTTAAAACATGAAGCGAATAAAGCGTGTTTTCGTATCATTGAGAATTTCAAGTAGTCAGTTTATTAAATGCTCAAATCGCATTGAGTTTATTATTTGGATTTAAAAGACGCCGATTGAATGAGTAAAGAATGATAAAGTAATATTAAATATTTTAAATTACAGTCTCGTTTATTTTTTCCTTATAAATCAGAAAATAAATGACCTGATGATATAAAAAGATTATTTTATATTTTTTTTAAGATAATTCTCCCTTTTTTTAAGATTTAAATCCTGCCGAATTAACTGTTTTATCCATTTTTTTTATTACGTTATTTTTATGGTTTTCTTCATAAAGTAACGGTGAGAAAACGTTTGAATATCCGCCTGTTCGGATAATGTTATTTTGTGTGCTGATTTCTTTTCAACTCTGTATTAACAGTTGATGGTCTTTGATTAAATGCCATTAAATATCTTCCTGAAAATTTTCGTGTATTTAGTTAAATCTGTCCTTTATATAAAATCGTTAATATCTCTGCACTTACGCTTTTAAATGGAGAACCGAATTTTTACCGGCTTAAAAAAATCTTTAATCACTTCTTTTTTTACCTTTAATGATTAATGTTTTTACCTGTTTTTTCGTGATATGTTTGCCTTTTTTCCCGATTTTAAAACCATACTGATTTTTCCTCAAGGTGATAACTTCACGGATAAACTCAAAATCAATGGCGGCATTGGCTTTAATCTGAGAAATATGATTTTTATTTGTTATTCAACCCGCGTGGCAGCTGATAACACGACGGGCTTGATTTGGACTTAAGATCTATTTTCCACCACTACTTTCAAGAATGAGATCATTCTTTGGAATACAACAGCAAGCCAGGATATAGCCATCATTTTTAATTGCTGTGGCTTTGAGTGGGGAAACCTCTCCCTTTACTAAAGAAATTCTACAGCATCCACATAAACCAGCGCGACATGAATAGGGGACTCTTATTCCTTGTTGTTCCAGTTGTTCTAAAATGATTTGTTGATTGTTACCTGTAAAAGTTTGTCCGTTATATTCAATAGTGACAGATTGCTCATTTGTTTTTGGTGCATCAATGTCTTCCGCTTTTTCTCCGCTGCCATATTTACGGGGATCTTTTTTCGCTAATATTGTGACATTGTCGCCAATCTGAATAATACCACTAGAGCGGGCAATTAAATTCTGACCGAAATCGACATCCCCATTTTCTGCTGTACGGAATGATTGTAATGTCGCTAATGGTTCTCCGTTTGGATTTTTAATTCCTTTATCAATGCTGACGGTTGTTAGAATACAGCGGCTGCATGGTTTGGGTAAATCAAAGATAACGTCCCCAATTTGGATTGATTGCCAGCGGTCTTCGGCAAATGCTTCTGCACCGGTAATGACGATATTTGGGCGAAATTGTTCTAATTTAATACTGGCTGGGCAACGTTGTTGTAATAAATGAAATGAAGCTTCATTAATAAGTAAAAATGGATAACCATCCGCAAATGATAATGGAATGTCAGGATGTTTTTTTACTCTTCGGGTCAATTCATGGCTTAACCAGCGCAATTGCACCGGAATGTCAAAAAAACCGCTTAACCACTGATTCACTGTTTCCGGCGCAATGAGAGCGGTGAAATGATTACCCCATACTTCCGTGGGTTGCTGTTCAGGCAGGAAATCACGGTAAAGTACAGAAGCGTTTTCTCCGTTAGGCGCACGCAGATAAATGCCATTATTTAACATAGCAGGGGTGAACAACAACATCTGAGGATACTTACGCGCGGTAATAAAAGTCCCGTCTGTCGTAGTGATCATAAAATTGCGGTCAAATATAAGGCCGCTTTCACTAACTAATGCATGGGAAAGTTGCAAACCACGCATAGACTTTACCGGGTGGGTGTACAGGCGAGACAGAGTTATCATCCATTAATCTCCATGAAACGTTTTTTACATGCGCAACTTTATGACATGTCACCCGGATTAGCTATAATGCGTAACAATTTTCTTTTTGGTGATATGCAATATGAACTCTCTGTTTGCCAGCACGGCGCGCGGATTAGAAGAACTTTTAAAGAACGAATTGGAAATGCAGGGTGCGCAATCATGCAAAATTGTGCAGGGCGGAGTTCATTTTCAAGGTGATGACAGAGTGATGTATAAAAGTCTGATATGGAGCAGGCTGGCATCACGTATTTTATTACCGCTCAACGAATTTAATGTTTATAGCGATTTAGATCTTTATCTTGGGGTTCAGTCTATTGATTGGAGCCAGATTTTCTCTGTAGATAGCACTTTCTCTGTGCATTTCAGTGGCACAAATGAAGAGATACGGAACACTCAATATGGTGCGCTCAGAGTTAAAGACGCGATTGTTGATAGCTTTATTCGTAAACTGGATCAACGCCCAAATGTGGCAAAACAGCAGCCGGATATCCGCATTAATGTTTTCCTGAGTAAAGAAAAAGCCAGTGTTGCGCTGGATTTGAGTGGTGAAGGTCTGCATATCCGTGGTTACCGCGATCTTGCCGGTCAGGCTCCACTGAAAGAAAATCTGGCGGCGGCGATTATTCTGCGTTCAGGTTGGCAGGTTGATACTCCGATGGTCGATCCCATGTGTGGTTCAGGTACATTATTGATTGAAGCGGCAATGATGGCGACTGATCGGGCTCCGGGGTTGCATCGTGATCACTGGGGTTTTACTGCCTGGTTGAAACATGATGAAGAAATTTGGCGTGAAGTCACTGCGGAAGCACAGATCCGTTTCCGTAAAGGCCTTCAAGAGACAAATGCCCGTTTTGTTGGTTCTGATATTGATCGCAGAGTGCTGGATATGGCGCGGTCAAATGCCCGCAGAGCAGGTGTTGCACAGTTGATAACTTTCCAGCAAGGTGATGCAAGCCGTTTGGAAAACCCGTTACCGGAAGGGCCGGTGGGAACCGTGTTAAGTAATCCACCCTATGGTGAGCGCCTGGAAAGTGAGCCAGCATTGGTTGCACTGTACAGTTTATTTGGCCGGGTGATGAAAAGCCGTTTCCCTGGTTGGCGCTTCTCTCTATTCAGTGCGTCACCTGAATTGCTGAGTTGTCTGCAATTGCGGGCTGAGCGTGAATTTAAAGCCAAAAATGGCCCACTGGATTGCGTCCAGAAAAACTATCAGCTGTCAGATAAACCTCACTCATCAGAGATGGATATGGCGGAAGATTATGCCAACCGCCTTCGCAAAAATGAAAAGAAATTCACTAAATGGGCAAAACAGCAGGGCATTGATTGCTATCGTCTGTATGATGCCGATTTACCGGAATATAACGTTGCTGTTGACCGTTACGCAGATAAGGTGGTGATTCAAGAGTATGCGCCACCGAAAAGTGTTGATGCCAATAAAGCACGTCAGCGTTTATTCGATGTTATCAGTGCAACAATGCAGGTTCTTGGGCTTTCATCAAATCAGTTAGTGCTTAAAACCCGTCAACGCCAGAAGGGCAAAAGCCAGTATGAGAAAATAGCCGAGAAACAAGAATGCTTTCTGGTAAATGAGTATGGCGCAAAATTTTGGGTCAACCTGGCTGATTATCTGGACACGGGCCTGTTCCTTGATCATCGTATTGCACGAAAAATGCTGGGTGAAATGAGTAAAGGAAAAGATTTTCTGAATCTGTTTGCCTATACCGGATCAGCGACGGTACATACTGGGCTGGGAGGGGCGCGTTCAACGACGACAGTAGATATGTCCCGTACTTATCTTGAGTGGGCTGAACGGAACTTACAGGCTAATGGGTTGAGCGGACGCCAACACCGTTTGATTCAGGCTGATTGCCTCACTTGGTTGGCACAGACCCATGAACAATTTGATTTGATTTTTATCGATCCGCCAACTTTTTCCAATTCTAAACGGATGGAAGATACATTTGATGTACAACGCGACCATATCATGCTGATGAAACAGCTTAAGCGCCTGTTGCGTCGTGGTGGAACTCTGATGTTCTCCAACAATAAACGCGGTTTTAAAATGGATTTTTCTGAGCTGGAAAAAATTGGCTTGGTGGCAGAAGAGATCACCAGCAAAACCCAGTCGCAGGATTTTGCCCGTAACCGTCAGATTCATAATTGCTGGCTATTACGTCATGCTGGTGAGGAAAAATAATTACTATGTCATTAATCAATTTATCCGGTGCATGGTTGTCGTTCAGTGATGCGCCGTTACTTGATAATACAGAATTGCATATAGAAGAAAATGAAAGGGTTTGTCTGGTTGGTCGTAACGGTGCCGGAAAATCTACTTTGCTGCGGGTATTAGCGAAAGAACAACCGCTGGATGACGGCCAGGTTATTTATGAACAGGATCTGATAGTTTCCCGGTTACAACAGGACCCTCCCCGTGATGTAGCAGGGACTGTTTTTGATTTTGTTGCCGAAGGTGTTCAGGAACAGGCGGAATACATTAAATCCTTCCATCAGGTTTCCCGTTTGGTGGAGCATGATCCAAGCGAGAAGAACCTCAACCGTTTGGCGGAATTGCAAGAAGTGCTGGATATCCGTGGATTATGGTCACTGGATAGTCGTATTAATGACGTGCTGAAACAGCTCTCTTTACCTGCCGAAGAGAAACTTTCTGCTCTTTCTGGTGGCTGGTTGCGTAAGGCGGCATTGGGAAGGGCGCTGGTCAGTTCACCAAAAGTCTTGTTTCTTGATGAGCCAACCAACCACCTGGATATTGATACCATTGAATGGCTGGAAAATTTCCTGAAAGATTTTCAAGGCAGTATTGTTTTTATCTCCCATGACCGTTCGTTTATTCGCAATATGGCAACCCGCATTGTCGATTTGGATCGCGGTAAATTGGTTTCATGGCCGGGTAATTACGACAAGTTTCTTGAAGGCAAAGAAGAAGCGTTGCGTGTAGAAGAGATGCAGAATGCTGAGTTTGATCGCAGACTGGCGCAGGAAGAAGTGTGGATTCGCCAGGGGATTAAAGCGCGCCGTACCCGCAATGAAGGGCGTGTCAGGGCGTTGAAGGCATTACGTGTTGAGCGTTGCCAACGTCGTGAGGTGATGGGAACAGCCAAAGTACAGATGGAAGAAGCCAGTCGTTCCGGCAAGATTGTGTTTGAACTGGAAAATGTTAATTATCAGATTGGTGATAAGAAACTGGTCAATAATTTCAGCGCCCAGATTCAACGTGGGGATAAAATTGCACTGGTGGGGCCAAATGGCTGCGGTAAAACAACGTTACTGAAATTGATGCAGGGCGATCTGCAATCCGATAGCGGCCGCGTTCATTGTGGTACCAAGCTGGAGATTGCTTATTTTGATCAGCATCGGGTAGCGCTTGATCCTGAAAAAACGGTGATGGAAAACCTGGCGGAAGGTAAACAGGAAGTGATGGTTAATGGCCGATCTCGTCATGTTCTGGGTTATTTGCAGGATTTTCTGTTTCACCCTAAACGGGCGATGACACCGGTTAAAGCGCTTTCCGGTGGTGAAAGGAACCGGTTGTTACTGGCGCGTCTGTTCTTGAAACCCAGTAATCTGCTGGTGCTTGATGAACCCACCAACGATTTGGATGTGGAAACACTGGAATTGCTGGAAGAGCTGGTCGATAGTTATAAAGGTACAGTATTGCTGGTCAGCCATGATCGTCAGTTTGTTGATAACTCAGTGACTGAATGCTGGATTTTTGAAGGTAATGGCGTGATCAATAACTATGTTGGTGGTTATTACGATGCTCAACAACAGCGCGAACAGACGGTATCACTGCGCCAGCAAAGTGAGAAAAAACGCCAAGTTGAAGTTAAAGCAGAGAAGATTAAAGAGTCGCCAAAACGTACGGGTAACAAAATGAGTTACCATTTGTTGCGTGAATTAGAGCAATTACCGTCATTGTTGGAGAAATTGGAAGAAGAGATTGGGCAATTACACTCTCAAGTGAGTGATACTGCGTTTTTTAATCAACCTCATGCAGTGACCGAAAAAATATTGACAGAACTGTCTGAAAAAGAGCAAGCGTTAGACGCTGCTTTTGATCGCTGGCAGGAATTGGAAACATTGAAAAACGGTTAATAATCATCATACTTAGCAGAATCATACCGTAGGATCACTTTGAGTATGATTCTGCAGATATTCCCGATTTCCTTACAGGAGAAAGACCTTGTGTTCCAATAGCCATCATCATGACATGGTACTGTGCCCTCAATGTGATTTGCTGGCGGCATTACCAGAATGGGTTCAGGGAACGAAGGCAGTTTGTCCTCGTTGTAAAACGACGTTGGTCACATGGTGGAAGGAACCTAAACATCAACCAACAGGTTATGCAATCAGTGCATTATTTATGCTGTTAGTTGCTTGTCTATTTCCGTTTGTTCGCATGAATGTAGCAGGAATTGACAGCGAAGTGACCTTGTTTCAGATCCCACAGGTGCTGTTCAATGAAGATTACGCCAGTATTGGGACATTTTTTCTACTCTGTGTTCAACTGGTGCCAGCGTTTTGTATGGTGGCAATTATTCTGTTGTGCCAGAGCGCGGTTATTTCTCGGAAGATAAGAGTTTGGCTGGCCCGGGTGCTATTTCAGATGAAAAACTGGTGTATGGTTGAAATCTTTCTGGTAGGGGTATTAGTCAGCTTCGTCAAATTAATGGCTTATGGTGATATTGGGTTAGGTTTAAGTTTTCTGCCATATTGCCTATTTTGTCTTCTCCAGGTGAGAGCGTTTCAGTGTCTGGATCGCCACTGGTTATGGAACCAGATTGCGCCCGCGCCTAAAGTGGAAATGCCGTTACGGGCAGGGAGAGCGGGTTTGGTGCAGGGTGTGCGGCTATGTCAGTGTTGTACGGCCATTTTACCGGTGGAGCAGTTGGTGTGTTCACGCTGTCATACCCGTGGACATGCCCGTCGCCGTAACAGTTTGCAATGGACAATGGCGCTGCTGGTTACGGCTTTAATGCTTTATATTCCTGCTAATGTCATGCCAATGATGGTGACAGAATCGCTCGGTAGTCAGAGTGATTCCACGATTATTGCTGGGGTGATATTACTGTGGAGTGTAGGTTCATATCCGGTAGCTTTAATCATTTTTATTGCGAGTATTATGGTGCCATCATTGAAAATGCTGGCAATTGGTTGGTTGTGTTGGGATGCCAAAGGCCACGGTAAACGGGATCCCGTGCAGATGCATTTTATTTATGAAATTGTGGAATTTGTTGGCCGTTGGTCAATGATTGATGTCTTTGTTATTGCAATATTGTCATCACTGGTGCGTATGGGGAAATTGATGAGTGTCTACCCTGCTATGGGGGCGGTTATTTTTGCGTCAGTTGTGATCTTGACCATGTTTGCAGCAATGACATTTGATCCTCGTTTAACTTGGGATAGAGCCAACGTTAAACATTCGTTATAAGGCAATGAAGGAGTGTCAAAGTGACGGATAAAGTTGAAGACCAGAGTCAGGCAAGAATCGATAAAATTAAAAGTTGGTCGCCAGTCTGGATTGTGCCGATTGTGACGGTGCTTATTGGTGCTTGGATATTATTTTACCATTTCAGCCACCAAGGGCCGGAAGTGACGTTGATGACTTCTAATGCAGAAGGAATTGAAGCGGGTAAAACTAAAATTAAGAGCCGCAGCGTGGATGTTGGCGTGGTTGAGAGGGTCATGTTGAGTGATAATCTTAGCCAGGTTATTGTCAAGGCCCGGCTGCATGATGGTATGGAAAACCTATTACACAGTGATAGTGCTTTTTGGGTAGTGAAACCGCAGATTGGCCGTGATGGCATCTCTGGTCTTGGTACTCTTTTGTCCGGGGCTTTTATCGAACTTCAACCGGGAACACTGGGTGATGAAAAAGATGAATTTAATTTGTTGGATTCACCTCCATTGGCTTCACCTGACGCAAAAGGTATCCGTGTAATACTGAGCAGTGATAAAGCGGGTCAGCTCAATCCGGGCGATCCCGTGCTGTTTCGGGGCTATCGGGTTGGCTCTGTTGAAATCAGCGAGTTTGAACCAAAATCCCACCTGATGCGATACCAGTTGTTTATTAATGCGCCTTATGACGGATTGCTGACAACTAATGTCCGTTTTTGGAAAGAAAGTGGTATTACGGTTGATCTGTCTTCCCAGGGGGTGCGTGTTGACATGGCTTCGCTATCAACCCTGTTTGGTGGTGGTGTCAGCTTTGATGTACCTAAAGGTTGGGAACTGGGGGGGCCGGTTAAAGAAAAGACCACTTATAAACTCTTCGATAATAAAAGAAGCATTCAGGATTCTTTATATACCGAACATAAAGATTATCTGTTGCTCTTCTCTGATTCCGTTCGTGGGTTACAACCGGGGGCTCCAGTGGAGTTTCGCGGGATCCGTCTGGGGACGGTGGCAAAGGTACCGTTCTATTCAGAAGGGATGATACAGCGTATGGATAACGATTTTCGTATTCCGGTACTTATCTCTATTGAACCCGGGCGCTTTGAGAAAGAGTTGGGAACAGGGTTTGATGTTGAGAAAGAGCTGAATAGCATAACTAAACGTGGCCTGCGGGCTTCTCTTAAATCAGGTAACTTGTTGACTGGCGCTCTGTTTATTGATTTGGATTTTTATCCGAATGAAAAAGGGTGGGCCGGACCGTATGAAATCGCAGGTTATCCGTTATTACCGACAATCAGTGGTGGCCTTGCTCAGATTCAGCATAAAGTCATTTCAGCGCTGGACAAAATTAATAATATGCCAGTTGAACCGATGTTTAATCAGGCTATCCGTACTCTGGAAGAGAGCCAGAAGGCGATCAGAAAAGCGCAAAAGACCCTTGATGAATTGAATAAAGTGCTGGCAAATCCTGAAACGAAAGAGCTACCGAAAGATATACAGAAGACATTGCAGGAGTTTAATCGCAGTATGCAAGGTTTCCAGCCTGGTTCACCAGCTTATAACAAGATGCTGGATAATATGCAGAGACTGGATCAAGTATTGAGTGAGCTGCGTCCCGTGCTAAAAACACTGAATAATAAGAGTAATGCGTTAGTTTTTGAGGCTAAACCAATTGAAGATCCAGAACCGAAGAAGGCTAAAAAATGATGAGAATATTGGCATTAATCTTAGTGATCCTTATTTCTGCTTGTAGCAGTCAGCCGGAAAAAACGTATTACCAATTACCGGTAGTCGAAGTCACACCACAAAAGAGTGTAGCTGTGCAGCATGATCGTCAGTTATGGGTACAACGGGTTATGTTATCCGATTATCTGTCATCCTCCGGTGTGGTATATCAAAGCAGTGATGTCAGTTATATTAGTGCAGTGAATCATTTATGGGCCAGTCCACTGGAACAGCAATTACAACAAGTGCTGGTAGCTGAATTAACCGTGGCGTTGCCTCAACGTTTGGTTTCTGCCCAACCATTGGTTAATAAGCCGGATACTTTGAATGTGACAGTGACCCGTTTTCATGGCCGTTATGATGGTAAGGTGATTTTGCAAGGTGACTGGACATTAACTCATCAGGGCAGCGTTGTTAAACAGCCTTTTAATCTGGAGCTAAAACAGGAAGAAGATGGTTACGATAATTTAGTGCGCACATTAGCAAAAGGATGGAGCCAATTAGCGCAGGCTATTGCCCATCAACTCATCTCTCAATCTTAACCTCTGTCATTCTCCGGGTGTTAAAGCCTTTTGCGCCCGGAGAAGAAGATAAATATTATTATCAGTAAGATAAAAATTCCTCTTTATTATTAGCCTGTTATAGATTCTTTTGTCCGGATATAACAAATATTACATTAATATGAATTTCTTGACTTGATTTTCAAAACTTATAGGGGTATTTCTAAATTGTGGTTGGATAAATGACGACCACTGTTTTCTTTCTACTGATATAGCTTGTGAGGTAAATAAGGCATGAAGAGACAGAAACGAGATCGTTTAGCACGTGCGTTGTCTAGAGGGTATCAGGCTGGCATTTTAGGACGTCCAAGGGAGCATTGCCCCTATTGTTCATTAGATGCACGCTCTCACTGGTTAGGAGGGTGGCGTCAGGCTATGGAAGATAGGGCAACAATGGCTTAGTCTGGCAAACTAAGGCCACGAATTAAGTAATAATTAAGTGAGCAAAATCTCTACTTTTTATAAATAAATATTAACCTAAATTTGATCTGACAGTGACTGATTAATACAGATATCTGTCAGATTAAGTCTTGTTGATATTCTTTCTGCTTAGATTTTCCTTTGTGGTGATTAAAGTAAAAATGGTCATATCGCATAAAATAAATTTATCCCGGCACTAATAATATCTATTTTAAGACATTGTACGATATAAGGTCTTGATGCATCGTGTGTAATAAATCGGTAAGTATTTGTAATGTCAGGATCCTGATTTTCTTATTATGTTGTTGTGCTTCTTTGAGATTTTATTTGCGAATTCGATAAAATATGAATCAATGGCCGCCAGGTGACATATCCTATTTAACCTGTTAAACATGCTGATGTTACGGCCATTAAATAATCTACTTACTAATGCGAAGGATAAAGTAATTCAATAATCGCAGTAAGCGGGGTTTGATAAACATTTGTGATGTATTTCAACCCAAAAGAGACGGCTATATTCCTCAATTCCAGCGATTGATATGGTTACAGTTTCATGGCTTGTATAGGCTGTTTGAAGCAATGATAATAATGTTGATCCACCATTAATAGTACATACCCACCTAAATCCTTGTAAGTGAGTCGGAGTCGATATTTTTCCATAGCAATCTCCATTAGTATTAGGTGCTTTTAGCATTTCGACGGTACCGTCAACCTTATCTAGTTTTGCTATAGCAGTTGGTGTAAGAGTCAATGCTATGATCATGAGCACTATTTTTCTGATGTTCATATAAATCACCCTTGGTTGTGTTTGTTAATAATCATAATTTTTATTAATATTTTACCTGCTATCAGTATGCTTTTGTGAGCCTATTTGATATATCAGGTCACTTTGATCATAGCACAATTTGTCAATTGTATATTCGTTGTATATTCGTTAGTCAGCGGTAATAGGTGTTTATAATGCAGATTGTGCAGGCATGATTTCTGGCTGAAATACGTGCACTATAGAGTTCAAGCTTGATTTGATTTTTTTGTTCTATATGTATGAAATGTATCGAACCTGTATTCAGATACATAGACATAGTTGTCTTTGAGGGAGTAAAAAATAACACTCGGTATTTTTCTCTTAAAACATAGTGTTATCTAATGTTTCGTTTTTAATTTAATGAAAAGGTGAAAAGCAATTGGCCAGTCACCTTTCTTTTCGATATATCACTGATTATTCATTAGAAAGCGCTGGTATCTTTAAACAAGCCCACTTTCAGATCTGTTGCGGTATAGATAATTTTACCATCTACCAACACTTCACCATCAGCCAGACCCATAATCAATTTACGGTTAATAACACGTTTGAAATTAATGCGGTAAGTGATTTTTTTAGCTGTTGGCAATACCTGACCAGTAAATTTAACTTCGCCAACACCAAGCGCACGGCCTTTGCCTTCGCCACCTACCCAGCCAAGGAAGAATCCCACTAATTGCCACATCGCATCAAGGCCAAGACAGCCCGGCATGACTGGATCGTTAGTGAAATGGCAGTCAAAAAACCACAAATCAGGATGAATATCCAGTTCAGCTTCTACATAGCCTTTATCGTGGGTGCCACCGTTTTCTGTCATCTCAATGATGCGGTCCATCATCAGCATATTGCCTGATGGTAATGGTGGCCCATTTTCTCCGAACAATTCACATCGCCCAGATGCCATAAGATCTTCTTTTGTGTAGGATTTGCGTTTATCAACCATATTCTAAAATAGCCTTATATTTAATGTAGGGTAAATAATAGTGTACACTTGTACGCTGAACAACTCCGATCAGACATTCTGAATTAACCTAACCAGCGAAGAAACCACGGAAATTTAGGTCTTTCCTGATTATTCGCTTGGGTTATACGTTCCTGTATCATAGCTAACAAGTGTGCTTCTTGTTGATCATAATAGGGGACACCTGTCAATAAAGGTAGTGCTTCAGAAACATGTTTTACTGACCATAAATGAAATTTTTGTTCTTTTACCGCATTTACAATCGTTTGATTGAGACATAAATGGCGGATATTCGCTGTTGGCATGATAACGCCTTGCTGACCGGTGAGCCCTCTGCGGTAGCATACTTCAAAGAAACCTTCTATTTTTTCATTAATGCCACCAATCGGCTGCACATAACCAAATTGATCCACTGCACCGGTAACTGCTAATTGTTGATCGATGGGTTGTTGGGAAAGTGCGCTTATTAGTGCGCATAATTCAGCAAGTGAAGCGCTATCACCATCCACTTCACCATAGGACTGTTCAAATACAATAGAAGCCGAAAAAGGTTGTGGTTGATCCAGTTTCAACTCAGAAATCAGAAAGGCTTGCATAATCATCATGCCTTTGGCATGGATATTGCCGCCTAACTCGACTTTACGTTCGACATCAATAAATTCCCCATCTCCCACATGGGCCACACAAGTGATACGGGATGGCTCGCCGATTGAGTCAGGGTGACCGGGATACTCCAGCACAGATAATCCGTTAATCTGACCAATAACCATGCCTTGGGTGCGTATAAGAATCTGACCTTGATGAATCTCATCTAAGCCGCGTTCGGGCAGATAGTTGTGGCGCCAGCGACGATTTTCTTCTGCTTGTTTAATTGATAGAGCGGTAATCTGATTTTCTTGCTGATAGAGTGCCGCAGCGATCAGTTGCCGTTGTAGCCAGAGAATATCCAAAGGCAAACTGTATTGATCTTCTGTATAGCGGGTTGCTTGTTGGATAAACTCAGGCCAGGCATTATCGCTCAATGGTGGCAATTGCCACTGTTGAATAAGCCCATTGATATAACTGCACCACAGACTTAAATCTTGCTCATTATGCAGTGGCATATCCAGCTCAAATTCACCATATAGCGCGTTTTTTACTAATTCAGGCTCTGTAACCTGAAACTCTTCAAGGCTCAGACGATCCCCCACCAAGATCAGACGCAGATGTAATGGCATGGAGGGGATTGGTAATGGCAAAGGTTTATTATTATCCTGAGATAACCATTCAAAACGTTGCTGAATAATCATCTGTTTCAGGCGGATCCACATTAATGGCTGAGATAACAGGGTACGTAATGGTAGGATAAGTACGCCGCCATTGACTTGATGGACCAGACCGGGTTGCAGGTGAATTTCTCCGTGGTGAGAATGGACGCAGCCAAATAATTGCTCCGCTTCTATCCATTCACGATAGGTTACTCGCAACTCAGGTGTGAAATGGCCTTCTGTTGAGGGTTGCCAGCTGATTTTTTGTTGTTCTATCTGATAGTCACCACCAATTTGGGGAATTTCTTTAGGGAGTAATGGATGGATGGATTCAGTCAATACTGACAAATAAGTATCACATTCTTCGGCTTTCAACAGCATAAAAGGCTGGCGTGAATCCATCCGGCAGAAAAGCTGCAAGCCACTATGCAGCCGTGATTGAACGGCTTCCATACTGGCAGGCGTCTGTTGGGAAGCAGAATGAAAAAGTGCTTCATAGGGCGCGCAATTCGGCAGTAATGCCTGCCAGTCTAGTTTGTTATTGGTCAAAGTGATCGCTATATATTGTAAAGTAGGAAAGCGCCGATTATACAAGATTAAGATATAAACCAACATGCTTGAATGTTTGCTATTTCAGACGCTTTATGTAAAGCATTATTTTGAGTGAAAAATAGGCATTTATCAGTTTGGCTATAAGCAATTTACTTAAATAGTTGCTATGCTTATTTTTAAGTTACGCTGTCACCGGGAAAGTAAAATGAAATATCAACAACTGGAAAATCTGGAATGTGGCTGGAAATGGGCTTATCTGATGAGAAAACATCAGGAAGGTGAGCCAATTACTAAATATATAGAAAACAGTGCAGCTCATGCAGCGGTTGATAAACTCATCAAACTTGAGAGTGAACCGGTAAGGGTACTTAAGTGGATTGAGCAGCATATGAATCCTGATTTGTTCAACCGAATGAAACAAACTATCCGTGCCCGGCGTAAACGGCATTTTAATGCGGAGCATCAGCATACGCGCAAGAAATCTATCGATTTAGATTTTCCCGTATGGCATCGTTTATCTGCACTTTCTCAGAGACGGGGTAACACGCTGTCCGAAACTATCGTACAGTTAATTGAAGATGCTGAACGTAAAGAAAAATATGCCAACCAAATGTCCAGTTTGAGGCATGATTTGGAAGCTATTCTGGGTAAGAATGAGTAACCTCAGTTGTTGAGGGTTGGTATTACAACGAGATCCTTAACAAAACTACGCAATTCTCCCGCCTAAATTCTCATTGAGAGCGAAGCGAACTTTTAGGATTAGGGGGAACTGCTAAAAGAAAACCCCATCTGAAAATGGGGCTTTCTGCGCTTTTAATAACTAATGTAATTAATAAAGGCGATTAATGAGCAGTTTTTTGCGCTTGAGTAACAACTTCTTTAATGCCCTGGATTTCGATCTCTACACGACGATCTGGAGCCAGACAGTTGATTAGGTTCGGCTTTTTGATTTTGTCGCAAGTAGAACCGGTTACTGGATTTGCTTTACCACGGCCTTCTGCGCTGATGCTGCCGGCAGGGATACCTTTAGTTACCAGATAATCAACTACGCTTTGAGCGCGTTTTTGAGACAATGGCTGGTTGTGTACGTTTTTACCGATACGGTCAGTGTAGCCCAGAACCAGCACTTTACCCTGAGTTGGGTCGATGTTTGCCAATTCAGTATACAGTTGATCCAGAGTCCGTTTGCCTTCTGCTTTCAGTTCAGCGCTGGCGAATGCGAACATAACGTCAGAACGCAGAGTAAAACGTTTGTTCTCAACAACTGGCGCTGGAGTTGGCGTTGGAGCGACAACCGGAGCTGGGGCAACAACTGGAGCGGCTGCTTCATCTTGACCGAAGCGATAAGAAACACCTACGCTCAACAGGCCGTTATCAGGACGTGCGCCTACTGTGCCTGCGTCACCGATATTGTTAACCCATTGATAATCCAGACGGGTAGCCCAATCTTTAGTCAGAGCATATTCAACGCCAATAGCGGCCAGTGGGGAAACGCCGGTATCATGATTTTTCAGATGAGTGTTGGTGGCGCCGTAATTCGCTTTGGAATCTGCACGCCAAACCATACCACCCAGACGAGTATAGATGTCCAGATCATCCATAATTGGATAACTCAATTTAGTCGCCAGTTGGAAACCATGAGCTTTGAAGGCACCGGTGTTTACGTTACCTTTATAAGGCATACGGCCTAACCAGTCATAACCTATTTCAAAACCAAGATACGGGTTGGCTTGGTAGCCTAAGAAAGCACCAGCACCCAATTGGTTTTTGTGAGTAGGGCCATTACCGATATCACTGGTATAACCGTTGCCGTAGAAGTTTACGTCATGGTATTGGGACCAACCCAATTTACCACCGGTATACCACGTGTTGTCTTTTGGAGCTGCTTGCGATGCAGTTGTGAAAGCGGCCACTGCCACTGCTACCGCGATAGCTGTCTTTTTCATTTTAACGCCTCGTTATTATCATCATACAATAAGCAATTGGCTTCGGGAGCCTTTTTACTTACTGCCTATCCCATCAGGTTATTTCATTTGCCATTCTTTAGTCATAAAAGCAATCACTGAGCAGGGCTTAAATTCTCCATGTACTGTTACTGCATGTACGCGTTTTGAGTTTTGTACGCTATCGATGTTCACTATTTATCCATAAGAATGGCCTATACTAAATTATATCTACTGAGATAGGCTATTAGCCATATTGATTAAAAAACTCAGTTAGGAATACTGCACTTTTCATCAAATCAATGGACCAAACAATACATCAGGAACCAAGGGCAGTAACCTTTAATGGTGTAAAGTCTACAACGAAGTTAAAAAGTTACAAGTGGCCCTTGATTAATAGAGCAAAAAATTTAAAAGATAATGTATGATTTTAAAAAAAACTTTACTATTCTTTACAACTAATCCTATCTTAATTAATTGATTTTAGTTGTAATTAGTGATTCTGAGCCTAAATTGGTTATTTTGTGTCATGAATATTGAAATAATTCCTAATTTTGGTCAATGATAGTAAATGGAATGAATTTTTAGTGAATTTGATTGCGATTCAGTGCCATAGGCTCCTTTATTTACATCTTGTGGGCGCATAATAAAGGCCAATGCATTACCTTTTTGTGCCGCAGACTGTAACCTTACCGTATCTCTTGCTAATAACGTTGGCAACCAGCCAAGTACCACGCTGTAATTACCACTTGCTAAAGCTCTTTCCATTGCATCTACCGTTGTAATGGAGTTGATGCGATTTAATTGCACAATCTTATCTAAAGGTAATCCGGAGCGAATTAGCCATTGGCGGCTCAGTTTTTTATGAGGGCTAATCCATAGCAACCAGCGGGCTTCATTTCCTGACTGGCGTAACAACGGTAGCAATATATGATTAATGACAACTTGGTTATCACTATAAATCAATTCACTCACTATACCACCATGTTCGGCTGAATTATCTTGCGTAGGTGAAGAGAGTGATAGCCGTTTTTCTGTTAACTGATGTTTAGGAAGGTAAACCCAGGATGATTGAATGCCCATAATGAACCCCGCCACAAGTAACTGTATTAATATACAGTATCTTTATGTCAGGCTAAGATCAAGTCTATTTTTTCAAAGAGCTTCGCAAATATTTACGATAAATGGCTTGAAACTCATTTAACCATTGGCAGGAAAAATTGAATTGCGTATGTTTTCAATTGTTTGTTCCTGTTATTTATTTTTCTAATAGTTGGGACAAATCTATGGATAAAAGATTTATTTGCACAAAACTCATGGAGTGATCTGTATGTTGTTGTCTGAGGTGCGTTTTACTCAACTCAAAAATGGTTTTTCTTCATTTGGAAGATTGACAAGGAAGCCACAGTTTGGCGGTTACAGTCTGCTGGCTGACGGGATTATGTTTGCGATTATTGCTGATGGGGAACTATATTTACGGGGAAATGGTCATGCTGAAGTGTTATTTAAAGCCAGAGGGATGAAAAACTATATTTACTCGAAAAAGGGAGTGCCGGTAATTTTGCGTTATTACCAGGTTGTTGAATCTCTTTGGCAAGATCAAGAGTTACTATCTCAATATGCGTATTTGGCTTATCACTACTCATTAATTGAAATGACGGGTAAAAAGAAGATGCCAACACGTTTGAAAGATTTGCCTAATCTTGGCATGTCTCTTGAACGCCAGTTATGGAAGGTAGGAATATGTAAAGTTGAAGATTTACGGCTGTTGGGTGCGAAAGCCAGTTATTTAAAACTGTATCAATATAAAAGAAAATCTAATGTCAGTTTATTACTTGCTTTGGCTGGTGCAATTGAAGGATGCCATTTAGCCGTTTTACCGGTACAGATTCGTAATGACTTATTACGCTGGCATAAGGAACTGGCTTGTTAGATCTTTATCGTGAATAGCTAAATAAAAGGGGCAGTCAACTGCCCCAGTATATCAATCTGGCTATAATTAATTAATTTTTTTAATAAGAATGACAATTTCAGGCAACAATCCTATTAATAAACCTGTTTGTTGCAATACCAGCTGTTCTTTACTGTCTCTTTCTGCTGGGGTTTGCTCAATTCTTTTCGCTATGTTGAGAGATATTTGCTCAATTCTGTCATCATCTATTAATGCTGGTTTTAATGTTGCATTGACATAACAAATCGCATCATTAAGAATATCCAGAATAACTTTGTCATCCAATTTATCCCGGTGCGCTCCCAGCGCAGAGATATAACTCAGCATGGTGTGATTCAGGCACAGTAGCCGGAATGCTTCTTCTTGGGAAGCCCGGTAACTTTTCGGCTCAGCAGACATGTTGGAAATAACTGATGCCAGCTCTGCGTCACTATTGTGAGCATCACGGCGGGCAATTCGGTAGTTCAGGCCATGATCTTTTCCCTGATAATATTGAACTAAAATGGCATCGAGGTAGCGGCAATTGGTGTCCATCGTCCGGCTTATCACTTGTGGTAACTGGCGAAATTTCCAGTCTGGCCAAATGAAATTTATTGCTAACCAAGCGATACCACAGCCAATTAATGTATCAACGATCCTTGGTAATGCGACTTCAAAGCCTTCACCTAGCAAATTGAAGCATAGTAATACCAGCAGTGTGATAAACAGGGTCGCGTGTGCATACTGAATATTACGGAAAGCAAAGAACATTACCCCAGAGATAACAATCAGCACCAATTGTCCCTCAATAGATGGCACAAAGTAGAGGATTGGCAAGCCGATAAATACTCCGGCAACCGTGCCGATTACTCTCATTGCCAAACGGCGGCGGGTAGCGCTGTAGTTAGGTTGGCAAACGAACAGACTGGTGAGTAAAATCCAGTACCCGCGTTGTAGATCCAGCAATTGGATCATGGCGTAGCCACTGCACAACAAAACAGACATACGGATCGCATGGCGGAATAAAGCTGATTGTGGCGTCAGATGACGGCTGATCCTTAGACGGACATCGCGCCAGCCGGTTAAAGGTTCATCAGATAGTTGGGTCTCATCTTTTCTTTCTTTGGAAAGATCGTACTGCCCAGAACTGATGCCTGATAATTGCGCATCAATCGCCCGCAAGTTTTTCAGCAGGTTATATAATGCAGTAATTTTGAGATGATGTTTTTGTTGCTCGTTGAGTTGTTGCAGGGAACTTTCCAAATAGTTAAATGCCCGTTCAACGCGTGGATTGTGCTGATATTGCTTGTGCCAAAGTATCGACTGAGCGACTTGTTCACAAGCACGGGCTTGCATGGCGAGAAGACGTTGAAACCGGAACAGAACATCGCTATAGCGGAAAATATTCCGCAGGCTTTGGTATTGCACATGAGATGAACTTGCCCGTTCATGAATATCTTGTGCGATAAAGTAATAGTGCAGAGTTTGACGAGTGCCACGCTGGCCGCGATCACCTTTCAGACGGGTTAGCAAGGAGGCTTTGGCTTGATTTAATGTGTTCACTAAATCACTGTTTGCCATTGCCACATTAACGACAGATTGCTGGTATTCTTCTGCTATATCAGGATCAAACAGGTTAGCTTTGGCATCAAGATAAGTTGAAAGTTGTTGATAACAACGCGCCAGATTGTCCTGTAACGGCCGGATAGGGAACAGTAAATGGCCGGTGAGGGTGAGCAGGTTATACCAGATTGCCCCTGTCAACAGTAATAGCGGTTGCTGATACCATAGTGGGAAAATAGACGAGCCCAGCATGGTATAAATCGCAATCAGCAACGCGCCAAATGCAATAGTTGCATAGCGCTGCCCAAGGGCACCCAGTAAGATAAAGCTACAAGTGGATAACGCCAGCCCGATGGTGAAAAGCCAGGGATAAGGGAACAGTAACTCAATAGAGGCTGACGCGACAAAGAAAGAAATCAGCGTGATCACCAGATTGCGTAAACGGCCAATCAGACGATCATCAAGATCAGCCAGTGCTGCGGCAACAACGCCCAAGGTCAATGGTATGGTTATTTTAGGTTCTTTATCCAGAAACCAAGGCACTAACGTTGTTCCTGTCAGGGCGATCAGGATGCGGATATAATAGAGAAGATGACTGTTATAAAGAAAACGGCGCGGACCGGGGGAAACAGTTAGCACAAAATACCTCTGAGGCAATGATAACGGTCATAAATAACCATTATGATAAAAGGTTTATTAGTGATAAAAAACCCTTATAAGACATAGTTCAACTATTTTCAGGTATAGCGCTACGATAATGGAACTTAAAGCAACACGAATTGGTCAACGCCTTGCTCAACATCCTTATAACCGGGTGCGTCTGCTGAATGCCGGTATCGAAGTCAGTGGTGAGAAGCATCAATACCTTATCCCATTTAATCAGCTAATTGATATTCAGTGCAAACGGGGCATTGTGTGGGGTGAGTTGGAGTTTGAACTGCCTGGTGGACAAGCCATTCGCCTTCATGGTACTGAATGGCGGCAAACTCAGCGTTTTTACCATTATCTGCTTGATGAATGGCAGAAATGGAGCCAAGAAATGAGTGATGTCAGTGCTGATGTACTGACGGCTCAGGTTAATGAAATCAATAAAATTGAGCAGCAGGATCACTGGTTTAAAAAAGCGGATTTATTCCAGTTACAACAGCGGATCCAAGCAGTATTTCAGGCTTTACCACTGCCATTACAGCGTTTGGAACAATTTGATAATTGCCGGGACGAGTATCGAATTTGTTTGCGTTGGCTTGAGAATGGCGAAAAGTCTGTTGAAAAGATAAATCTGCAATGGACAGAACGTATGTTGGAACAACACCGTGACTTTTTTCAGCGGGTAGAAACATCTCCTTTCAACCTTTCTCAGAGCTTGGCCGTTGTTAATGGTGAAAATTCAGTGCTAGTTCTTGCTGGTGCGGGTAGTGGAAAAACATCCGTGCTGGTGGCGAAAGTGGGGTGGCTGTTGCTTCGTCAACAGGCGATTTCTGAACAGATATTACTGTTAGCATTTGGTAATCAGGCAGCCGATGAAATGAATGAACGGATTCAGATTCGTCTTGGTGTGGAAGATATCAAAGCAAAAACGTTTCATGCACTGGCGCTGTATATCATTCAACAAGGAAGTCATAAAGCGCCTAAAATCAGCATATTAGAAACTGACGGGCAAAAAAGAAGAGATTTTCTGATTAAACATTGGCAACAGCAATGCAGTGAGAAAAAAGCACAAGCTAAGGGTTGGCGGGAATGGCTGACTGAGGGGCTAAAATGGCAAGTGCCGGAAGGTGAGTTTTGGCGTGATGAACAGCTTGTTAGCCGTTTGTCAGGCAGGCTTGAGCGCTGGCTGAGTTTAATGCACATGCACGGTGGCAGTCAGAAGGCTATGACAGAGCAGGTTCAGGAAGAGTATCTGGATCAGTTTCAAAAATGCATTCGCTTGATGGGGCCTTTATTAAAAGCGTGGAAATCTGAATTGAAAACAGAAGGTGCTGTTGATTACTCAGGGTTGATTCACCAGGCAGTGAATATTCTGGAAAAAGGACGATTTATCAGCTCGTGGAAGCATATTCTGGTCGATGAATTTCAGGATATTTCACCATTAAAGGCTAAATTGCTCGCTGCATTGCGGGCGCAAAACAGCCAAAGTTGCTTGTTTGCCGTAGGGGACGATTGGCAGGCTATTTATCGTTTCAATGGTGCTGAGTTAGTGCTGCCTACTGCATTTACTGATTATTTTGGCAGAGATACTGAATGTGTACTGGATACCTCTTATCGGTTTAATGATCGGATTGGTGAGGTTGCTAACGCATTTGTGCAACAAAACCCAAATCAATTGAGGAAGCAACTAAACAGTTTGACTAAAGGTAACAAAAAGTCCGTTGTCATCCTGCCAGAAGATCAGCTTGAACCTTTGTTGAATAAAATGAGTGGTTATGTCACTGAGGAGGAAACGATCTTATTGCTGGCACGTTATCACCACTTGCAACCTGAATTACTGAGAAAAGCAGCGACTCGCTGGCCTAAGCTTAAAATAGAGTTCATGACTATTCATGTTTCGAAAGGGCAACAAGCGGATTATGTGATTATTCTTGGATTGCATCAGGGGAAAGATGGTTTTCCTGCACCAGCAAGGGAATCTGTGATGGAGTTGGTTTTGTTGCCACAACCGGAAGATTTTCCTGATGCGGAAGAACGTCGTCTTTTGTATGTTGCATTAACCCGGGCGAAGAAGCGGGTCTGGTTGATGCAGGATAAGAAGAATCCATCTGTGTTTGTGCATCAACTAGAGCGGTTAAATGTACCTGTTCAGCGTAAGCCTTAATGTATTGCTTTGGCTGAATAAACAAAGTGAAAATATTGGATTTTGCTAAGGAGTAATAAATGAATGACCAGCAAATTGCGGACATACTGAGACGAGTGAAAACTATTGCGTTGGTAGGGGCTAGTGAAAAAATTGATCGTCCAAGTTATAAAGTGATGGCTTATTTATTGGAACAGGGCTATCAGATTATTCCTGTCAACTTGAAACTTGCCGGGCAAACATTGCTTGGGCAACACGTTTATGGGCAATTAGCCGATATTCCTCAGCCTGTTGATATGGTAGATGTATTCCGCAACGCTGAAGCTGCATATGGAATCGCTCAAGAAGCTATAGATATCAAAGCAAAAGTGCTCTGGCTGCAACTTGGTGTTATTAACGAACAAGCGATAAAGTTGGCGGAGGAGGCAGGTCTGGAAGTTGTTATGGATCACTGCCCGAAAATTGAAATCCCAAGATTAGGGCTGGAAAAGTAATATATTTCGGTTTACCCCTGTTCTGTTGTTCATCAATGAGTGAAAGGGGCCTGGTTGATGTCTAAGTTGAACGAATTTAAGGAGCTAGATGGCAAGCGGCGCTTAGATTCTAAATATTGCTATAAGATACCGTGTTTCTACGGACCCTAATTTTGACCCTTTTTTATCGCTAATCAATAACATTTTGATTTTAAAGTAAAATAAATTAGCCCTTATAAAAAGGGTTTTTTCACTTTTTATAACTATACTCTTTGATAGTCAGCCGGTTAGAGGTAATATGCAACAGTGCACTGCCGTACAGGCAGCTTAGAAATCAGGATCATCTTTGTCATCCTCATCAGCCTTGGTGCACTGCCGTACAGGCAGCTTAGAAATGATAAAGCCTTGCTGCAAGCCAACGATAATCGTGCACTGCCGTACAGGCAGCTTAGAAAGAAAATTGCTGGAAATTATCAGAGATAGCGATGTGCACTGCCGTACAGGCAGCTTAGAAAAATCAAATTTAAAACGAGCGCATCCCTGCCGGGTGCACTGCCGTACAGGCAGCTTAGAAAAATCAAATTCCAGTCAGTATCGCTATCCGTACGTGCACTGTCGTACAGGCAGCTTAAAAACACAAGAACTGCCTTTCGAGGAATATAAAATGGGTTAATTGCGCAGTCGTGGGGCTAGTAACTGATTACGGATGGATTCTGCTAACTCATCCAAGGAAGGTTGTTCTGGATGGTCATCGGATGCTTCATAGGATAGTTGCGCTTCGGCTAAATAAGTATGTACAGGCTGGCCGTCGTCATCTTCCATCACAACATGATACCAGGGAGCAGAACGCAAGGCTGCATTGGATGCAATGTCATCTTCTTGGGGTTGTTCTAGAGAATATTCCACATCAATATCTACGATGACGCCCAAATAACCCAGAAGCTTGTGACGTACTTGTTGGCCGAGACCGAATTTGCTGGCAATAATCATAGCCACCTCCAAAAAAACCTTGCATTGATACGAATATGAGGGCAGTAAGGTGAATTACAAGAGCATACCCGGTAGTTGAAGTCATTTTCTAGCTTTAATAATTGCGAGAGCGACTTCACCTAATTTCAGGTTAGCTGTAGTAAATATAAAACACAACCGAGAATGGCGTGCTTAACTATATATGTGAGCGATACCGCAAGGTGACTGGGTAGATAGAGGGTCATTATGATGAAATATGGGTTAACCATTTATGTTTACGGCCGGGTCCAAGGGGTTGGATTTCGTTATCAAACTTTTCGTTGGGCGAAATCCAATAAGCTGACAGGTTACGTCTGTAATTTGCATGATGGTAGTGTCAAAATTGTCGCTTATGGTGAAAGTGAGCAACTGGATAACTTAACTCATTGGTTAGAACAGGGTGGGCCACCGGGGGCGCGGATCGATCGTTTTTCGTCTCAGTCCTGCGCAGTGGAGAACGTGGCAGACTTTAGCGTCCGCCACTAAGCTTGGTTATTATCAGATACATTTTACCGGTTTTGGTAGCCCGGCGATTTTAGTTGCCTGCCTTGCTGGTCCTTTGGGAAACAGGCGGTAAAGATAGCGGCTATTACCTTTTTCTTCTCCATACTTTTGTGCGATTGCTTTTACCAGCATACGAATAGCTGGGGATGTATTAAATTCTTCATAAAATCCCCGGACAAAACGAATGACTTCCCAATGTTGCTCACTTAAATCAATATTTTCTTGCTCAGCGAGTAATGAAGCCATTGCTTCCTGCCAATCGCTGCTGTTTTTCAAATAACCTTGTGCATCGGTTTCGATCTCACGACCTTCGAATACCAACATAATCGTTTAACCATCAAAAAAAGATGATAATAATTTAGCAAAAAACACTTTTATACCCAAGGATGGTCTGTATATATGCGGAGAAAATAAGCCAATAATAGTGAAAAAGAGTAAATTTACGGCAATCGATCACGAGAGGGCTTTACATCTGTCTTGGTGCTGTTTATAGTGCACGCCATTGCGGAGGGGTGGCCGAGCGGCTTAAGGCAGCGGTCTTGAAAACCGCCGATGGGAAACCATCCGAGAGTTCGAATCTCTCCTCCTCCGCCATAATCACTTCTAGTAACATCTCTTAAAGTCTATTTTTCCCAGTAAAATCAAAGAACGTAGAAAAAATAGGTATCTTAAAGGCTCTTAGCATCTCTTAAAATCAACAAGAATTTGTGTATAGTTTTTCCTGTACAAATTTTCCTATACACATTGGTGAGATGATGAAGCTAACAGACATAGCTATAAAGAAAGCCAAATCGGAAGAAAAGCCTTATACGTTGTCTGATGGCAACGAACTTTCATTATTAGTAGAACCGAACGGCTCTAAAGGATGGAGATTCCGTTATCATTTTGATGGGAAGCAGAAAATGATCTCTTTAGGTACTTACCTAGAGGTGTCTTTAACGGAGGCCAGAAGAAGAACGGCGGAATGCCGCTCGATGGTTGCTGGTGGCATTAATCCTTTAATCTAATTAGCTTATTTGACATAAACATCACTCCTTTCGCTAGTATAACCGCTCTCCAAAATTATCTTTGCCACTGTTGCCGGAGTTGTTTTGTCGTTCTAGGTAAGATCATCAATCAGGAAGTTCAGCTCAGCAGCAAGTACGGTTTCTAAATCTTTGAGCCAGTAATAAAACAATACGCTGGCGGGTATTTTCGAGAGGCTTAATGCTTAAGGTTCAGTGTATGATGGCTACATATCCACAGATAGATGGAAAAGTGAAAAGCGTAGTTTCTTGAAAAAATTTGATTATTACCCATATATCACCAAATATTACTACGGTCTTAGTGAGGATGAGTATAGCTCCGCAATAGACAGTGCAGTCGATAACTACTTGATAAAAAATCCAGTGTTAGAATGGAATGATAAAATGAGTCCGTCTGAGTACGAAGGATTTTGTGCGGATATTCTTAATAATAATGGATAACGGGCAAGAACGACATCTAGTCGCGGCGATCAGGGTGTAGATGTAATTGCAGAAAAGAATGATCTTTGCGTTGCTATACAATGTAAGAAATATTCATCTCCTGTTGGGAATAAGGCTGTTCAAGAAGTTGCGGCAGGAATGGCTTCTGTTGGGGTTGTTGTTACAAATACTAGTTACACTAGATCTGCGAGAGAATTAGCTGCTGCTCATGGTATTTTTCTTCTTCATCATGAAGATCTCAAAGATTTAGATAGTATTATTAATGAATAGCTTATAATTGCTAACTCGGTTAGTTACTACCGCTGGTACTGAGCTCACTGCCGTACAGGCAGCCCAAGAAGCTTAGAATATATAAAGTCGCGGTCTTGGCTTATGGTTAAGTGTAGTGATACATTTTAATCATTATTTGTATATACAAATTTCATTCTCAAGTAATGCTTTTTATCTACTATTGATACAAAATTCATTGACATCTTATGAGTCATTTTGAGTTGTTTAGATCTATTTCGTGGTGTACTCTGTATATACGGATTAGCCATGGGTTAAAGACACCGAAGTACATGAAGCTCTTGATATCATCAAACATCAGATTGAAGTTAGCAGGCAAAAACCCGCCTGTTAATGAAGAGGATATACTCCAGTGTTTTTCTAATCGGGTTGGACGTTTTCTTGAGGATACAAGGGAAGATAACAGAACTGATCCGCCCACTAAATGGTTTATATCTGAAACTGATTATGGTGTTAAGTTAAAGATAGTCTTTATCTATTACCCTGAAAAAGGGGTTGCCATAAGGACAGCTTATGCACCTAACGAAGATGAATTGAGAATTTACAAAAAATACGGCCTAGGAACAGAGAAATGAGCAAGCAAACTGATAAGCGAGCAAATAACCTGATAGCTTCCACAGATGAAGCATGGGAGAACGGTGAGCTTGGTTGTAGTGAGGCTCACGTTAAAGTATCTGATGATATAACAGAAGATCTGATTAACGAAGCGCTGGAGTTACAGCCAATTTCAATCAGATTAAATAGGTCTCTGATAGAAGACTTGAAAATGATAGCTGACCTTCATGGTTTAGGTTATCAGCCATTAATTAGGCAAGTTTTAAATCGCTTTGCCAATAGTGAGAAAAAACGGATACTCGCGGAAGCTCACAGTAAAGCAATGAGAAGTGAAAAAAGAAAATCTGGTAAGCATCACAAAGCTGCTTGACTACAAGTATATAAATGCTTAAGCCTCTTCAGAGG
>NZ_JBHFKZ010000032.1:0-52129 GCF_042879375.1 Photorhabdus sp. RM323S | reverse complement strand
AAAGGCGCCATACTGTCCTGCCAGTCCGGCCTGTGGACAAAAGCAGAAGCCACCTTGCAGCAGAACCAATGTTATCAGGATGGAAACTGGGGCGGACGTGATTTTGCTGAGCACCGATGTAAGCTTGGATATTATGCGGCGGGACTTAAATTTGTGGGTCACCAACGCAGCGAATCAGCCTATGTCATTACCTGCTGTAAATAAAAACGTAACATGTGCGTATATCTGATTTTTATTTTGGTGGTGTTGTGTTGTCCTTGCTTTGCACTGGTGAGCGGATTAACGCCCTGGCGGGGATTTATTTGTTCGGGGTTTCGGCACAGGAAAAAACGGTATTACGTCATTCATCTTTCCCCGACTGACAGGATAGGGCGTCTGACGCGAAGTCGAACCCGGTGCTTTCATGCGGCATTTGTTCGCGAACTTGAGGGGGCGCTTTTGCGGGCAGACAGGGATATTCTGTTTCGTTCTCATTTGATGCGGCCTGCTCAGATACAGCTGGCCTGTTCGGTTCTGGCACATTACCCGACATGGCGTTACCGGATGATTAAAGTGGTGATCCCTCGCTGGGAGCGAACAGGAATTACATTACAAAACTTACTGTATGAGTGGCGTTATACTCCGACGGCTGCCTGTGGTCTTATGGTGGTGGTGAAGCAGGAAAAATAACATTTTATATTAGAGAGCATAAAAATCTGTGGGGCAATTGTTTAAATGCTCCCCTCGGATGGCCGTTCTGAATGGTGAACTAAAGGCACAATTTGGGAGTTGGTATCCCGGCATCAGAATTAATGAGCTAGCCGGAGTACGGTTGATAGTTCTACATTAGCTATAGCAGCATAAACACTAATGTAGTGCTCCACAGTTAATGAGCAACTGTCTTTCACTTTAAACCATGTGGAGTGATTCGTCCCACGGTTTATTTGTTTTTACCATTGCATTAAGGATGACCAATAATTTACGCATACAAGCAACGATGGCAACTTTATTGGGTTTGCCTGCAACTATCAGCCTCGTGTAGAAAGCACAAAGCACGGGATTAAATCTAATTGCTGTTAACGTAGCCATTACAGCATTCGACGCACCATTGCTCTCCCTCCGAAGATCGTTCTCTTTCCACCGAAGAATCCAGAGTCTCGATTAAACGGTGCAACACCAATTAAGGAGCTAATTTCCCGGTGTGTTAACTTGCCCAGTTCGGGCATGTCAGCAATCAAGGTGGCTACCGTGGCAGGTCCAACATCTTTCTTTGTGGATAATAGATCGAGTTTGGCACGATGAAACATTTTGATATGTTTAGACAATGCAGATTCAATGACTTTAAGCTGTTCCTGTATGAAGCTGATCATTAAAGTGATGCTTTCTCGGATTTCTGGATGGCAACTCCCCAACCTTTGGTGTTCTGAGATGGAAAGTGTGACTAATTTGGCGGCGGCGCGCGATCATGGCTTGCAGCACCCGTTGCTAAGTAGATGGCAATATCCTGGCTATTTTATCCCGATCTGTTCGTTGGGATAAAACCAGAGCTAACTGTGCCAACACCTGAGCATCTATTTTATCTGTTTTGGCTAAGTTACCCATTGCCTTAGCAAAGTTACAGGCTTGTCGGGGATTAACGATGGCAACAGCCAGCCCCAGAGTCTGCAAAACACAGGCGACAGGTACCTCATAACCACCTGTTGCTTCTAATACAACTAAATCAATTGCATAGTTAGCGAGTGTCACCGTGAGTTCATCATGGCCTCTAGGGGTATTTGGATATGTCATTACGGTTCCCTGAGTACCAAGTGCAATTTCAAGTGAAACTTTGGCGACATCAATACCGACATAAATAGTTTCAGTCATGGTTCTTCAGCTCCCATTCTTGCAAATGCGAATTTTGTTTCAAGCAACTGTTCAGGTTTTTCGAAGAAAAGTAACAATCATGCGTCGAAAACTCATTAAATATCCTACTGTAAGGTTGTTTTTCAAACAGCAGACTCCTGATTTACCGCTTTTACACTGAGAATAGTTTGTTGTGTCGAGCTGAATTCCCGGGCAACGGTACTTATGCTGGCCCCGGCTTTAATATGTTCGAGCACATCCTGTTGCTGTTCCTCATTCAATACCGGTGGACGTCCAAAGCATTTCCCTGCATTCCTGCTCTTGCTATTCCTGAGTGTGTACGCTCAAGCAGAAGATCACGTTCAAACTCCGCCACTGCTGAAATAACCTGCATAGTCATTTTTTCGGCAGGGTTGGTGAGATCCACACTGCCCAGTGCCAGGCAATGCACGCGAATGTCTGACGCGGTCAGTTGTTCAACTGTTTTCCTTATGTCCATCGCATTGAGACCAAGACGATCAAGCGCTCTGTCCTTGATGCACGTTTTTGCTGGTACTCGCTATCATTTCAATGTCAATGCGTGTGGTTCCTCCAGTCAGCAGGGAGCTTTGCATCCCGTATTGAGCACAATGATGCCGGAAATCTGTGAGGAACCACACTCACCCGCCTAAATATTCACCATTGTTAAAAGTTGAGATGCGTAAGTTAGTTCATTTGTGCTACGGAGTACTAAATATGCAGCAATCATATGATGAAAACTATGTTATTAGAGCTTGACCATCAAGACGGTAGCTTATTAGTCGAATCCTCCATCAAACGTTGTTAACATAATGTGGCCATGCAGCCTCATCTATTGCTACTGAAGCTATTAACTCTGGTATCAGCTCATCAATTCTTTCAATTAGAACTTGTGCCACATGCTGATCAGTAAATATTCTCTTGCATGCCTGACAACGATGTGCATACATATTCTCCCATTTGATTTCATCATTATAATCAGCACACCAAGCTAAAATTTTTTCTGGTCCCATAAAGTGAAGCAATAAAATTAATAAGTCTTGCTCTGCTTTATCTATGACAGTTTTAATTGAATTAACTTCGCTAATTTTACCAAAATTCAATTCTTTTATTCGATTTAATCCTAGTCCACAGCAGACTCCAATATTTCCATCGCCTTGAATTACTATTGTCTGTAGGACGCTATTGCAACCAGTACAAGAAGCAATATTCTCTTTGGAAATATACCAATTTTTTTTATAGTTGGCCTTATCATCAGGAGATAGTGGCATCCAAGGACTTTCTTCAAATCGAAGTTTTAATTCCTCTCTTGAAATGTGGCTAAGATTAACCGAATTTACAAAATTCTCCTTTGATATTAATTTTTCCAGCCCACCTTCAATATTCACATGAAAAACAATTTTATTCTCGTAAGCGGAGTTAACGGCGTTTATTATATTACTCATAGGAATAAATTTTATGTGCTCATCGCCTGTACTAAAGTTGATTTCTTTGAGTCCGGAATCTATCAATATCCTTAGCTTTGATAAGGCAATGGACTTAGATTTTGCCCAGTGTGCATTTGTTACTAATCGAGTATGCAATCCTAAAGAAGTAGCGTACTCAATTGCCTTAACCAAATCTCTCCATCTTAGTGTCGGCTCGCCTCCTGTGAATACAACATTTAGGAAGTTAAGACGGCGTGCTTCATTAATTGCATAAATTATTTCATCTAAAGATAGCGTATTATTCACACGTGGGCTGCTGAATGTTCCGCAGTTAGAACATTCAGCATTACATCGAAACGTGGGCATAATTGATAACGTTCTTTCTTTCCTAACTATTCCATGCCCCATTTATATACCCGCCCTTTTATTATTTTTTGCCACTTTCACTAACTGCTGAGCTATTGAGCGTATATCATTGCCTCCACTCTTGTTAAATACATGAATATCAGGACCTGTAGGTGGGGCATATGGATTAAAATCCATAGCTGTAATAGCCACATGGATAACTGCTACTGCAATCAATACAATTACTGTTTCAACTGCAATAATAGAGTCTATCTTTGACTGCATATCTTCTGTCGTTAGTCCATCCTTACGTGATTGCTCGTTGAGGAGAGCATAAACAATATCCTGATCACCTGACTTCAAAATAGCTTTTGCCACATCCATTCTAATTTCATCTTTGTTAATTTTTTTAGCTGAACTAATAGAAAAGTTATGTTTAAGCTTTTGGGAATACGAAATGGCCCAATTTCGGAAGTCATCATTTGCCATTATGGAAAATACTAACTTATTGGCTTCTCCAACTTTTTCTATATTGACTTTGCCGATTACTTCTGGAAAGTGAGCTGCGATTGTACCTGTAGGGTTATTTAGAAACATACCAATACCATTTTTATGTTCTAAGCTCTGTAAAAGTCTATTTAAGCCGAGTGATAACTCTGGTCGACTAAAACGCAAGTAACTTTCGTATTGTCCTTTCATAACAAACCTTTATTTTTTAGGTTATTAATCACTTAACACTTGCATAATTTTATTTGCAAGGGTTAAATAACGTTTCATAATTCTGCTACATATGATCCTCTTCAACCCATTGTTATACATGAAATTATTAGTAGTATAAGATGTAGCACTATTTTGGAATCTTATTTAACGCCAATGAACTGAATTGGATCCAATTAGCCACTCCTACCAAACGTGACTATCCTAAAAAATATAGATTAAAAGCCCATATCTAGCTTAGCATTAAGAGTCACTCTCTGAGTTTATCCATGGTAATTATGATATTTGTCACACAAGTCAAAACAAAATAATTGAAATACACGATATCAGCGTATTAATAAAATACTATTCTTATTTATTCTGGGTACTTGATGCAACGTATATAATTTAGAAAGGTGACATTGATTGTATCGTAATACAGTTCTCCTTTAGGCGAATCAACAAAAATAGTCATTTTCATACAATGATCACGAAAACCTTTTTCATCATTAACAGCTAAATCAATACGGCGGGTATATTCATTACCATCAGTGAAAACATACTTGATTAAAGTTGCTATTCGTTGTGTCAGTCCTATGGTCTAGTGACGTTTCAAGATTGCTGCTAATACAACAAATCATTGAAACGCCGGTAGCGCATTGAGTGCGTTTCTCATCTGTGACCGTTCCAGATATTTTGAACAAGATTTCGCGTTCTGGGGCGTTTTCCGGTACCCTTCCCAAGTGTCTCTTCCCTGCATTAGACATACGGAGCGAAAAATCAAACACTGGCCCCTGGATAAACGGCTTCAGTGGTGGCAGCGTTATGCTCGGCCGTGGCTGAATGAGCTGCTGCCCTGGTCTGAGAATCGTAACCGGATGCTTACCGTTATAACACCAATACCCCGAAATGAACGGGAGCAAAGGATTATGCCCGCTGATTGATGGCATTATTGATGCCACAATTACTAATAAGAGTATTTCCTGAAGGAATCTTTATGTTTTATCGTATGACAACCTCCTACTTAGGTTGTGATGGCAACCTGTAGCAGCGTAAATGTTGTGAACACTTTTTCGAGGTAAGGGAAAAGGCGGTATTTTATTAATGTTAATTACCTAAATAAGAAATGATTTCATATGTATAATTATTGTTAATATATAGATAAATCAGGTAGATTCACATAATAAGTGCAACATCGTTAATCGGGAAGTAAACATGTTCGTATTCCCTTAAATAATTCATTCGGCGTTTTCCCACCCCGTGTTTTTCGGGGACGATGATTTAATCGGTTTACCACAAAATTTATCTCCTGATCAGAGACTTCATTAAAATCAGTTCCTTTGGGAAAGTATTGTCTGATTAATCCATTGATATTCTCATTGATCCCTCTTTCCCAAGGCGAGTAAGGGTGAGCAAAATAAATTTGGGTTTCTAATTTTTTACTCATGATTTCATGATCTGCGAACTCCAAACCGTTATCGAATGTGATGGTCTTAACCCTTTGTTTTAAAGGGTATAATACTTTAACTACCGCTTTTGCTACTTCTGATGCCCGCTTGCTATCAAGTTTAACAATTATGGTATACAGCGTTTTGCGCTCAACCAGAGTTAATAAAACACTTTTTTGTCTTTCCCCATTATCGTGTCCCCTTCCCAGTCGCCAATACGTTCCTTTTTATCAACAATTTCCGGGTGAACATCAATACTGACCCGATTTTTAATTTTGCCTCTTCTTTCATAGCGACCATAGCGTTTGCGATAAGGTTTTCTGGCAATCCAGAGATGTTGCCATAAATCACCTCCCTCTATTTTATCTTGATAAATCAGCCTATAAATCGTCTCATGATGCAACGATATCCCTTTATGTCGCTTCAAATAATCAACCACTTGTTCAGGACTTAAATCTTTCCAAATTAACCGTTTTATCCATTTTTCGACTTCCGGCGTTATTTTCACGGCTTTCTTAGCAAAATGACGACGAGCTAATCCCTTCAAATGAGCCTGTTTAGGACAGTATGCCTGAGCTTCCTGATTTCTTTTCAACTCTCTACTGATGGTTGACGGATTTCGCTTAAGTGACTCAGCAATGAAAAGCTGTGAAAACCCCGCTGTTTTTAAACTGGAAATCTGGTACCTTTCTGTTTCGGTCAGTTGTGTATAGGCCATAGCGCATTCTCCTGTGGCGGGAAAGATGCCTACTATAGCAACTGACCGCCCTTCTGAAAAATTGCGCTTATTAGTCGAATCCGCCTCAGCTTTTTATTTTAAGGTTATATGTTGGCTAGGGTATTAATTTATATTTTTAAGTTATTGTTACGATTGTTGTTTATTATGTGATCTAAGTCTGACTTTATTATCAATTTTGTCTTTTTGGTTGATTGTATAGTTTTTTATTTCTATATTTAATTGTGATTAATTTGTTAATTTCTCCTTGATACATGTTGGTTGTATTTTAGATGATTAAGGATGGAGGGAATGAAAAAACGGTAGTTAGCAGATTTAATGTATATGTTATCCGGTATTTTTAAACCAAATAACAAAATTCGTAACCGCTAATACTGCGTAATGATAAATATCTGTGAATATTTGGAAAATTACATCAAAAAATAATTCCATTGGGATATATTGTCTAATAGTTAATGTCATATTGTGGAAGTGTTTATATTTTTCTTAATTGAATATTGATCAGGAGGTTTGAGATTATTGATGGGAAAACAGCTAAAAAATCGACGCTTGATATGTGGTTCAATCAGAATAGTTACAGACCACGATTAATTAATATTCATGACCGCCATTATCACAACGACTATTCTCGTTATCCGGTCTTGTATTGGCAACTATGTTGATAATGCTTGTTTTTATCTATTGAACATCCAACAGCAATCAGTGTGTCTAGGCAGCATAGAGGAACGCTATATCAGTAGTGTTAGGTTAGTGTGTGATGATCTGGAGCTTTATTGTTTCCATATTGAACCACCGGAAATGGAATTATTTCTGGCAGTGTATGATGATATTCATCAGACAGGGGTTATTGCCAGAAACAATATAGGTTGTAACTTGTGTCTGGTCACTTGTTTCACACTATTTGCGGCATTTCATGATAAAAAACGGATCAAGAAATTACTCCATTATTTCTATCAATACGTTAATCGGCCTACTGATATACATGAGTATTATGTGCAGCCAGAAAATGAATGCGAAGAAATTTTATCCAATTGGGAGGAGTGCTTGCTATGATGATGGGCATGAAAAAAACGGCTGCTTTTTTTCATGCTCTTCAGTTTTTAAATTTCCGGGACTTGGTGATCTCTCTGACATTATCACCCTATCTTTGGTTAATTAATGTGAGGAATTAGCAATGAAAAACGATAAGATGATGACTATTTCAACCAAGTGTGAGAAAAGGTATGTATCAGCATCACAAAAACAAATGCAGTTAGTTCATCATATTAAAGGGTGTTTTAGAGACTACCCTGTATCGGCATCTTATAAATTGGTGGGGGATTTAAATATTGCTTTGTTCCAGCAATCCTTAAATATCTTATTTAATCGTCATGGAATATTACATTCAACCTTTGTTGAAGATAACCCATCTCTGGTCGTTAATACTCTGAATCACAATACTGCATTTCCGCTCTTAATAGCTGACCTTCGTGCTGTTGATGACCCAGAAAAGAGGATTGCTCAGATTATTGATAATACCCTCAATACCCCTTTTGATTTTGTCAAAGGCCCTTTATTAAGAGCTTGCTTAATATTGCAGAATAATGACGAAAATATTTTTTTATTAAATCAGCATCATATCATTACTGATAATGAGTCTGTTGAAATTTTAATTAATGAATTATGTGTTATTTATAATGATCTGTTAAATCATCGGGCGGTTTCTTTACCTCCCGTTACACAACACTATGTGAATTATGTTGCTTGGCAAAACCGCTATTTGACTGAAGAGAGGTTGTTAAGACAGTGTGAATATTGGCAGCAAAAGCTTACTGATATTCCTCCCTTATTAACCTTACCGACAATGTGTCCAAGTCTGAATAATTTGTCCCCAAAAGGGGATACATGCGCGTTTACTCTCGATAAAGAATTAACCCATCAACTTAAGCAGATCAGCCAGGAACAGGGAATAACGCTGTTTACGACAGTCATGACGGCTTGGGCTATTGTGCTTCATCGCCTTTCAGGGCAGGACTGTGTTGTCATTGGAACCCCTTTTACTAATAGAAATATAACGGAAATAAAAAATATCGTGGGGCATTTTGTCAATATCCTGCCAATACGGATTGATATTGATGATGACGCTATGGTTGAAGAACTGCTCGTGCAGGTCGGTAATACGATTACGAGTGCGCAAGATAATCAGGATATTCCTTTTGAACGCCTTGTTGAAATCATAAATCCGGAATCTGGTGTAGCTTCATCTATTTTTCAGGCGTTCATGACCTGGCAGGATTTTTATGAAAGAGAGTTTCAGCTTGAGGAGATAAAAACCTCGCCGATTGATTATAGATCAAATGTATTAAAGTCTGATCTTGAACTAGTCATCTACCACCGAGACGGTGAGATTATTGGGGGAATAAACTATGCTACAGAATTGTTTGATAAACAGGCCATAGAGCGTCAGTTAAGTTACTGTCTTATTGTTCTGCGCACTATTGCGAACAAGGTGACTCAGCATGTTAAAGACATCGATATTCTGCCGACAGATGAACGAGAGCTATTATTAAACCAATGGAATGATACCACAGGCTATTACCCTTCAGAATATTGTCTCCATGAACTGCTTGAGCAACAGGTGATAAAAACCCCGAATGCTCCCGCATTGGTGTTTAATGGTCATATACTGAGTTATGCTGAATTGAATCAACAGGCTAACCGATTAGCACATCGACTGATTGCTGAGGGGGTAGTCCCGGATAGCCGGGTAACAATTTGTGTTGATCGAACACCCCTGATGGTCATCGGTTTACTAGCAATTTTAAAAGCAGGCGGGGCTTATGTTCCGCTTGACCCTAATTACCCATCAGCACGTCTTAATTATATTCTTGATGATGCCGCTCCTGTCTTGTTATTACATGATGAAATCGGCGCAGGCAAGTTCCATGGCATCTCTGTGACAAAGAAACGACTGGATATGAAAACTGTTCTGGCAGAGGGAACGGCGTTATCGGCAGATAATCCCTGTGTCATGGGGCTCAGTTCACGTAATCTGGCCTATGTTATCTATACGTCAGGCTCAACTGGCAACCCGAAAGGTGTGCAAAATGAACATCGTAGTGTGATGAATCGTTTGTACTGGATACAGCAAACTTATCAACTTACACCCGATGATGTCGTGTTGCAAAAGACCACGTTTAGCTTTGATGTTTCCGTTTGGGAACTGTTTTGTAGCTTTATAAATGGTGCCAAGATGGTATTGGCGACCGCTGCACAACAGAAAAACCTGTCTCAGTTGGTTGAGTTAATCAGTCTGGAGAAGGTAACCACCCTTCATTTTGTGCCTTCGGTGTTGACCGCATTCTTAAAAGAACCGGATTTGGCCTGTTGTTTAACGCTAAAACATCTCTTTTGCAGTGGTGAAATGCTGCATCCTATCACAGTGAAACAGTGCCAGGCGTTGATGCCTTGGGTCAGGCTCTATAATTTATATGGCCCGACTGAAGCTGCGATTGATGTTACCTATTGGCACTGCCCTGATAATTTTGATGGTCAGGTAGTGCCAATAGGCAAGCCAATTTCCAATTCCCGTATTTATTTGTTGGATAGCCAACAACAGCCAGTCCCTTTTGGCGCTATTGGCGAATTGTACATTGGGGGTGTCGGTGTGGCCCGCGGTTATTTGAACCGCCCAGAGCTGACAGCAGAACGTTTTCTGGCTGATCCTTTTTATTCAGAACCTAATGCTCGAATGTACCGCACTGGAGATTTAGCTCGTTATGGTCATGACGGCAATATTGAATATATTGGGCGTGATGACCATCAGGTCAAAATTCGTGGTTTCCGCATTGAATTAGGTGAAATTGAAACCTGTTTGGAAACACATCCAGAGGTACAGCAAGCGGCTGTTATTGCCCATGAAGGGATTGGCGGGGATAAACGGTTGGTGGCTTATGTGGTTTTGGGGCAGGGCAGCGAATCTGAGCAGACTACAGCGGTGTTACACCAATATCTGCTGTCTACACTACCCGAGTATATGGTCCCTGCTGCTTTTATAGTGATGGCACATTTTCCCTTGACGCCTAATGGTAAACTTGATCGAAAGGCATTGCCAACACCGGATGCCGCAGTGTATCAGCGCCAGTCTTATCAGCCGCCACAGGGTGAGGTAGAAAATTTGCTGGCAGAGATGTGGAGCCAGTTACTGGGTATCAATCATATCAGTCGTTTTGATAACTTTTTTACGCTTGGTGGACACTCGCTATTGATTGTGCAATTGATAGGGTTGTTGCGGGAAAAACGCTATACCGCACAGTCTGGTGCTCTGTTTTCTAGCCCGGTATTGGCAGATCAGGCGACTCTACTGATGAAAATCGATGATACTTTTGCTGTTCCTACGAATTTGATAAGCACAGAGTGTGAGCGTATCACTCCAGAAATGTTGCCACTAATTAATATAGAGCAGGCAGACATTGATAGGCTGGTCAGTCAGGTACCAGGTGGAGTCACCAATATTCAGGATATTTATGTCCTATCGCCGTTGCAGGATGGCATTTTGTTTCACCACTTATTAGCGGAAAAAGGTGATTTATATCTGTTGACCCGCCAGATAGCTTTTGCTGACAGGTCTCTGCTGGATCGTTATCTGGCGGCGGTTCAACGGGTGGTGGATCGTCACGATATCCTGCGCACTGCGTTTATCTGGCAAGGGTTATCAGTCCCGGCACAGGTGGTTCTGCGTCAGGTGCCTTTGTCAGTGACTGAGTTGACGCTGGATCCGGTTGATGGGCCAGTTTGTGACCAGCTGGCTCAACGTTTTGACTCGCGTCACTATCGTCTTGACTTAAGCCAAGCACCACTGCTGCGCTTTGTGGTAGCGAAGGAAATCGATGGCCGCTGGATAGTACTACAATTGCTACATCACCTGGTTGGTGACCATATGACAGTGGAAGCGATGAACCGCGAGGTTCAGGCATTTTTTGCTGGGCAGGAAGATAGCCTGCCTGTTCCAGTTCCTTTCCGTAATCTGATAGCTCAAGTTCGGATTGGTGTCAACCAGATGGAGTATACCCGTTTCTTTACAGACATGTTGGCGGATGTGGAGGAGCCAATGCTGTCATTTGGGGTGGCGGAAGTACATCATGATGGTTCACGAGTTACAGAATCGTACCGGATGTTGGCTTCTGAGCTGAATGAGCGCCTGCGCAGTCAAGCAAAACGTTTAGGGATCAGTTTGGCGGCACTATGTCATTTGGCCTGGGCTCAGGTGTTGTCGCATACCAGTGGGCGGGAACGAGTGGTGTTCGGCACAGTTCTGTTTGGACGTATGCAGGTGGGTGAAGATGTTGATAGTGGGATGGGATTGTTTATCAATACTCTTCCACTGCGACTGGATATTGATGAGACCCCTATAAGGGACAGTGTTTGGGGAGTGCATACCCGGTTAGCTGAATTGTTAGAGCATGAACATGCGTCACTAGCGTTGGCCCAGTGTTGTAGTGGAGTAGCTAGTGGTATGCCTTTGTTCAATGCACTACTGAATTACCGACATAACGTATTGTTGGAGGCTTCGAATGAAATCTTGAATGGCATAGAATTCTCTGGTGAACAGGAACGTACCAACTATCCGTTTACGTTGTCGGTGGAAGATTTTGGTGAAACATTGGGTCTGACGGCTCAAGTAGTACAACCGTTTGACCCTGAACGGGTATGCGGCTATATGCAACAGGCCTTGGAGAGCTTGGTGGAGGCACCGGAAAAGCCGGTAAAAGCACTGAATATTCTGCCTGAAGCGGAAAAGAGGCTGTTGCTGGAAACGTGGAACGAGACTGAAACCGCATATCCTGAGCAGTTATGCATTCATCAATTATTCGAGAGTCAGGCGGAGAAAAATCCTGATGCTACAGCACTGGTTTATGAAAGGCAGACTCTCAGCTATGCGGAACTGAATGCTCGTGCTAACCGGTTAGCTCATCAACTGATTATGTTAGGTGTTGTACCGGATCAGAGGGTGGCAATTTGCGTGGCGCGTTCACCGGCAATGGTGGTGGGATTGTTGGCGGTGTTGAAAGCCGGAGGAGCTTATGTGCCGTTGGATCCAACCTATCAGGGGGAACGTCTGGCTCATATTTTGATTGATGCTGCGCCAGCTATTTTACTGGCGGATAAGACCGGACGTGCTTTGTTGGGTGAGAAGTCACTGGCAGAATTAACCGTACTTGATCCGAATGCACTGTTTAACCAGCGAGATGACAACCCACAAATATCTACATTAACCTCACGACATCTAGCATATGTAATTTATACCTCGGGTTCGACGGGGACACCGAAAGGGGTGATGGTTGAGCATCGGGGCGTAGTTAACCTAGCTTTGGCGCAAATTATCCGATTTGATATTCGTGTAACCAGTCGGATGTTGCAGTTTGCCTCATTTGGTTTCGATACCAGCGTATCGGAAATCATGACTGCTTTGAGCGGTGGGGCCAGCCTAGTTATCCCTGATAACACTGTCCGTCAGGATTTGCACCGTCTTTGGCATTATCTGGAAGAACAGTCAGTGACGCACGCCAGCCTGCCCCCCGCTTTGTTCCAGGAAGGGGGGGACTTACCAGCGATAACGATAAGGCCAACATTGATATTGGCTGGTGAAGCACCAAATGCGGTGCTGTTCCGGAATCTGTGTAACCGGGTAAATCTGTTCAATGATTATGGTCCGACAGAAATCACAGTTTGTGCCACGGCCTGGCGCTGCCCGCCAGACTATAGTGGCATGTTAGTTCCTATCGGACGCCCGACAGCCAACATGCGGGTTTATCTGCTGGATGCTCAGGGCCAGCCGGTACCTTTGGGAGTAGTAGGTGAATTGTATATTGGTGGTGCTGGTGTGACTCGGGGTTATCTGAACCGCCCTGAACTGACCGCTGAACGTTTCTTGCCTGATCCGTTTAGTGATATACCAGATGCTCGGATGTACCGAACCGGGGATTTGGTCCGTTACTTGCCAGACGGCAACCTGGTATTTGTTGGCCGTAATGACCAGCAGGTAAAAATCCGTGGTTTCCGTATTGAGCCGGGTGAAATTGAAGCCCGGTTAATAGAGCACCCTGAGGTACGCGGGGCGTTGGTACTCGCTCTGGGGGACGGGCAGGATAAACAACTGGTTGCCTATGTGGTGGCGCAAGCAAATAACCAGTTGGTTAATAGTCTGCATACCCACTTGAGAGCCTTATTGCCTAGTTATATGGTGCCGGCGGCTTTTGTGCATCTGGATGCTTTCCCGTTGACTCCTAACGGTAAGCTGGATCGTCGGGCGCTGCCAATTCCAGGAAAGGAAGCTTTTGCCCGTCAAGTTTATGAAGCGCCACGAGGGGAGATGGAAATAGCCTTGGCGGCAATTTGGCGAGAGTTGCTGAGGGTTGAGCAAGTAGGGCGGTATGACAACTTCTTCGCATTGGGTGGCCATTCACTGCTGGCGGTACGGGTAATGAATCGTGTGGCTGCTTTAGGTATTGAGTTACCACTAACTACGCTATTTGAAACACCATCTTTGATTGATTTTGCTGAGATTATGGGTGCTCGGCTTGATAAACAGGATAATATATTACCTGCTATTATGCCGATCTCCCGTGAGGGTGAGTTACCGATGTCATTTTCTCAACAGCGTCTGTGGTTCTTGGCTCAGTTTGATGGTGTCAGTGATACCTATCATATCCCGATGGCATTACGTTTGCGGGGTCAACTTGATATCAGTACCTTGCAGCGAGCTCTTGACACCTTATTTGCCCGCCATGAAGCGTTACGTACTGTATTTATTTCTGTTGATGGTCGGCCTCAGGCCAAACTTTTACCGACTGAATTTGGCCTACCGATGAAAAAATACGATTTACGTAAAGCCTCTGACGTGGATGGACAGCTTAAGCATTTATGTGTGCAGGAAACTGAGGCATCGTTTGATCTTACCCGTGGTCCCTTAATCCGTTCAGGTCTGATACAACTTGCTAACGATAATTACGTATTTCTGTTGACCCTGCATCACATTGTGTCAGACGGCTGGTCTGTAGGTGTATTGGTACGTGAGTTGAGTGCCCTCTATACGGCTTTTCTAGCTGGGCAACCTGATCCGTTGCCGCCGTTGGCGATTCAGTACCCTGATTACGCCGCATGGCAGCGTCAATGGTGTTCCGTTGAACTCCTGAGAACCCAATCTGACTATTGGCGTAGCATTCTGACTGATGCGCCGGTATTGCTGGATTTGCCCACTGATCGGCCTCGTCCGCCTCAGCGATTATTTACCGGAAATCTATTGCCTATCAATTTGGATGTGGAGTTAACGAAATCTCTTAAGTGCTTGAGTGAACAGCAGGGTGTTACGTTATTTATGACCCTTCTGGCCGCTTGGGCGACAGTTCTGGCGCGTTTGTCGGGTCAAGAGGATCTGGTTATCGGTACACCGAGTGCAGGCCGTAGCTGCCAGGAAGTGGAATCCTTGATCGGTTTCTTTGTTAATCCTCTGGCGTTGCGTATTGATTTATCGGGTAAGCCAAGTGTGACTGAATTACTTGCGCGTGTGAGGCAGACTTCGCTGGCGGCACAGGAACATCAGGATCTGCCATTCGAACAGGTGGTGGAAGTTGTGCAAGTGCCACGCAGATTAACACATACGCCATTATTTCAGGTGATGTTTGCCTGGCAGAACAATGAGAGTACAGAATGGAGATTGCCGTCGTTGGCAGTTTCACCTGTCGATCAAGTTCTTAATACCGTTAAGTATGATCTTGAATTGGAGCTGTTTGAAGAGGAAGACAGGATCGTTGGCGCTTTGAGTTATACAACGGCCTTGTTTGATCAACAGACAATAGAACGGCATGTGGGGTATTTGCATACAGTACTGCAAGCGATGGTGGCTAATCCTCAACAGACAGTTGGGAAAATTAATATTTTGGCACCAGCGGAACGCAGGCTGCTGTTAGAAACTTGGAACGCGACGGAAACAGCTTATCCTGACTCGTTATGTATTCATCAGTTGTTTGAACAACAAGTAGAGAAAAATCCTGATGCTACGGCGCTGGTATATGAAGAACAGAATTTCAACTATGCGAAACTGAATGCCCATGCTAACCGGTTAGCGCATCAATTGATTGCACTAGGTATAACAACTAACCAGCGGGTGGCAATTTGTGTGGCCCGCTCGCCGGCGATGGTGGTAGGGGTGCTAGCAGTGTTGAAAGCGGGTGGGGCTTATGTACCTCTGGATCCAGATTACCCGAGTGAACGTTTGGCATACATTCTGGCAGATGCAGCACCGACTATCTTGTTGGCGGATAATGTTGGATGTATCGCGTTGGATGAGAGATCAATTGCCGACTTGATTGTACTCGATCCTAATGTGTTGCCAGACCAGATGGATAACAATCCACAGATACCTGTTCTGACCTCACGGCATCTGGCGTATGTGATTTACACTTCCGGTTCGACCGGCAAGCCAAAGGGTGTGATGGTCGAGCATCGTGGCCTGGTTAATCTCGTCAGGGACAAAATTGCCCAGTTTAACATTCATCCGGGTAGCCGGATGTTGCAGTTCGCTTCATTGAGTTTCGATGCCAGTATTTGGGAAATCATGATGGCGTTGGGGAGTGGGGCCAGTCTGGTTATCGCTGCCGACCTCATCCGCCAGGACCTGCCAGGTCTCTGGCATTATTTGGAGCAACAGGCAGTGACCCATGCCTGCTTGACTCCGGCTTTGCTTCGAGATGGGGGCGATTTACCGGCGCTAACGGTAACACCGACAGTGATACTGGGGGGGGAAGCACCCAGTACAGCACTGTTTCAGGCACTCTGTCGCCGGGCGACGTTGTTTAATGCCTATGGCCCGACAGAAATCACGGTGTGTGCGACAACCTGGCGTTGTCCTCCAGACTACACCGATACGTTAGTGCCTATCGGCCATCCGACAGCGAACACTCAGATTTATTTGCTGGATGCCTATGGCCAGCTGGTGCCACTGGGGGCAGAGGGTGAGTTATACATTGGTGGTGCGGGTGTGGCGCGGGGTTATCTGAATCGTCCTGAGTTAACTGCTGAACGCTTCTTAGCTGACCCGTTTAGTGAGATGCCGGATGCGCGGATGTACCGTACCGGGGATCTGGCCCGTTATCTGCCGGACGGTAATTTGGTATTTATTGGTCGTAATGACCAACAGGTTAAAATTCGGGGTTTCCGGATTGAGACAGGTGAAATTGAAGCCCGGCTGATGGAACACCCGATGGTACGCGAAGCAGTGGTGTTAGCGTTAGGGGATGGTCAGGACAAGCGTTTGGCTGCCTGGGTGGTGGCAGAAGAAAACGATGAGTTGGTGAATAGCCTGCGTCTTCATCTGAGTACAACTCTGCCGGATTATATGGTGCCGGCGGCTTTTGTCCGTTTAGATGTCTTTCCATTGACGCCTAACGGCAAGCTGGAGCGCCGGGCATTGCCGGCACTAGGAGAAAAAGCCTTTGCTCGCCAGGTTTACGCTGCACCGCAAGGAGAAGCTGAGACTGCCTTAGCTGCCATTTGGCGTGAATTGTTGGGAATTGAGCAGATTAGCCGATATGACAATTTCTTTGCGTTAGGCGGCCATTCGCTGCTGGCGGTGCGAATGGTTGAGCGTCTGCGCAAGCTTAGTTTAACGTTGGCGGTACGTGATCTGTTCCAATCGCCAATGTTGTGTGAACTGGCTGGGACACTCGGGGCGCATCGGATGGTGGTGGTACCTGACAATGTCATCATGCCAACAACAACTGCACTGACACCAGCGATGCTACCGTTGATTAACCTGACCCAGCCTGAAATTGATCTCATTGTCAGACAGGTACCGGGTGGGATTACCAATATTCAGGATATCTATGCGTTGTCGCCATTGCAGGACGGTATTTTATTCCACCATTTACTGGCCGATAAAGGTGATCCGTATCTGCTGATTAATCAGGTGCGCTTTACTGATCGACTTTTGTTGGATCGCTATCTGGCGGCGGTTCAGTGGGTAGTTAATCGGCACGATATTCTGCGTACCGCTTTTCTCTGGCAAGGATTGTCAGCTCCGATTCAGGTGGTCTGGCGTCAGGTTCCTTTGTCAGTCACTGAAATGACATTCGATCCTGCTGACGGATTGGTCTGTGACCAATTGATTCAACGTTTTGACCCTCGTCAGCATCGTCTCGATCTGAGTCAGGCACCGCTGCTGCGTTTTGTGGTTACACAGGAAGAGGATGGTTCTTGGGGAATGCTGGAGCTGTTGCACCATTTGATTGGTGACCATACGACGCTGGAAGTGATGAACCGTGAAGTTCAGGCCTATCTTACTGAGAAAGAGAGCTGCCTGCCTGCTCCGGTTCCTTTCCGTAATTTAATTGCGCAGGCCCGGTTGGGTATGAGTCAGGAAGAACATATTCGCTTCTTTACTGACATGTTGGCTGAGGTGGAGGAGCCGACGCTGCCATTTGGGTTGACGGGAGTACAACACGATGGCTCTCAGGTGACACAATCACATCGGATGTTAACCGTTGCGCTGAATGACAGTCTTCGTCGTCAAGCCAAACATTTGGGTGTCAGTTTGGCGGCGTTATGTCATGTCGCTTGGGCGCAAGTGTTGTCGCGTACCAGTGGTCAACAGAAGGTGGTATTCGGTACAGTATTGTTTGGGCGTATGCAGGCAAGTGAAGGTGCGGATAGTGGGATGGGGCTGTTTATTAACACTTTGCCGCTGCGGTTGGATATGGGCGATACGTCAGTGCGTGATAGCGTACAGTCGGCGCATAACTTACTGGCTGGATTATTGGAACATGAACATGCCTCACTGGCACTGGCCCAACGTTGTAGTGGGGTTGCCAGTGGTACGCCGCTTTTCAATGCATTGTTGAACTACCGACATAATACGCCGTTGGTCGTTGTGGATGAGAGTATGAGCGGTGTTGAATTCCTTGGTGGGGAGGAACGTACCAACTATCCGTTTGCACTGTCGGTAGAAGATTTTGGTGATGCCTTAGAGCTGACGGCTCAGGTGGTACAACCGTTTGAACCCGAACGGATATGCGATTATATGCAGCAAGTACTGGAAAGTCTGGTAGCAGCACTTGAGCAGATCCCTGAAATGCCAGTAGGAAAGTTAGAAATCCTACCAGAAAATGAACGTACATTGTTGCTGAGAACCTGGAATACAACTGACACAATATATCCTGACCAGTTATGTATTCATCAATTGTTTGAACAACAGGCCGAGAAAACCCCTAACGCAATAGCATTAGTGTATGAAGAACAGGAATTCCGCTATGTGGAACTGAATACTCGTGCTAACCGGTTGACTCGTCAGCTAATCGAACAGGGGGTTTGTCCCGGTGATCATATTGCGATCCTGTTAACACGATCTGCCGAATTGGTGGTGGCTCAATTGGCGATTCTCAAAGCCAGCGCGGTTTACGTGCCAGTTGATCCCAGCGCACCCGATGAGCGGAAAAACTGGCTGATAAATGATTGTTCCGCCCGGTTGTTGCTTACCGATGAATGGGCCGATATTCCGGCTAACCTGGCTGTTCCGCTGTTTCGTCTCTCGGATGAGACGGACACGAGTGGAGAGGAATATTGTCTTAACCCTGACTTATCGTGTTCCAGTGTCAGGGCTGCATATATCATGTATACCTCCGGTTCGACTGGTATGCCAAAAGGAGTCATGGTGCCGCATCGTGCGGTGATTCGACTGGTCATCAATAATGGCTATGCTGAAATCGGCCGGGGTGAGCGGGTGGCTTTTACGTCTAACCCGGCTTTCGATGCCAGCACGTTTGAAGTCTGGGCACCGTTGCTCAATGGTGGCGCTCTGGTGGTTATCGACCACGCCACGTTATTGACGCCACAGGCGTTAGTACGGGCTTTACAGGCTCACCACATCACGGTGCTGTGGCTGACTATCGGGTTGTTTAACCGGCTGGCGGCAGAATTATCGTCAGTCCTTCCGCAAATCAAGATCTTAATTTTCGGGGGCGATATCCCCGATTCACAGGTGATTTCCCAGGTTCTGAATAATCACCCGCCACAACAATTATTGCAGGCCTATGGGCCGAGTGAAGGCACCACCTTTACCACGATGTATCCTATTGAGGTGTTACCACCGTGTGTGACCCGAATCCCGATTGGCCGGCCAATCGCGAATACCCGGGTTTATTTGCTGGATGCTTATGGTCAGCCGGTACCGTTGGGAGTGACCGGAGAAATTTATGTCGGCGGAGATGGGGTTGCCTGTGGTTATTTCAATCGTCCTGAACTGACGGTTGAACGCTTCCTGGCAGATCCCTTTAGTGATAAGCCGGAGGCGCGGATGTACCGGACTGGGGATTTGGCCCGCTATTTGCCGGACGGTAATCTGGAATTTATTGGTCGTAATGACCGACAGGTTAAAATTCGGGGCTTTCGTATTGAACCCGGTGAAATTGAGGCCCAGCTAATAGTGCATTCCGCAGTGCGTGAGGCGGTGGTGTTAGCTCTGGGTGATGATAACGACAAGCGTCTGGTTGCTTATTTGGTGGTGGAAGCACTGGAGGGGGTGGTTCACCGTCTGTGTACCCATTTGAGTGCCATTTTACCGGATTATATGGTGCCGGCGGCGTTTGTCTGTTTAGATACCTTCCCGTTGACTGCGAATGGTAAGCTGGATCGTCAGGCACTGCCGACACCCGGTGAAGAAGCTTTTGCTCGTCAGGTTTACGAAACGCCACATGGGGGAATGGAAATTGCCTTGGCTGCTATTTGGCGAGAATTGCTAGGGGTTGAGCAGATTAGTCGGCATGATAACTTCTTTGCCCTAGGCGGTCATTCGTTGCTGGCAGTAAGGGTGATGAACCGGATAGCGGCTTTCGGTGTTGAGTTACCGTTGACCACATTATTTAAATTGCCGACATTGGCTGCCTTTGCTGAAGCGATGTCGGCTCAATTTGGTGAGCATAACGCTAGCCTCCCTGCCATCCTGCCGATATCCCGTGAGGGGACATTACCCTTATCATTTGCGCAACAGCGTCTGTGGTTCCTAGCCCAGTTTGAGGGAGTCAGTGAGACCTACCATATTCCGATAGCCCTGAGTTTGCAGGGTCAGCTTGATATTAATGCCTGGCAACAGGCGTTGAATCGCTTGTTTGCTCGCCACGAAGCTTTGCGCTCTGTCTTTATCACGATAGATAGTCAACCTCAGGTTAAGTTGTTACCAGCTGAATCAGGCTTGCCGATGAGCAGGTACGATCTGCGTAAAGTACCTGATGTGGATAAACAGCTTGAGTGCCTAGAGGTACAAGAAGCAGAGGTGCCTTTTGATCTGATTCGTGGTCCGTTAATCCGTGCTGGCCTGATACAACGGGCTAACGATGATTACATCTTTTTGCTGACTCAGCACCATATTGTGTCAGACGGTTGGTCTGTTGGTGTTCTGATACGCGAGTTGAACGCTCTCTATACCGCTTTTTCATCGGGACTACCTGATCCGTTGCCGCCACTGGCGATTCAATATCCTGATTATGCCGCCTGGCAGCGTCAGTGGTTATCGGCGGAACGAGTACAAATTCAATCTGACTATTGGCGTACGATGCTGGCTGATGCACCGGTTCTGCTGGATTTGCCGACTGACCGGCCACGCCCGTCTGAACAGTTGTTTACCGGACATATTGTGCCTATTAATCTGGATTCAGAATTAACTATGTCTCTTAAGCGTCTGAGTGAGCAGCAAGAGACTACGTTATTTATGACGCTGTTGTCAGCCTGGGTCATAGTGCTATCGCGCCTGTCAGGCCAGGATGATGTAGTGATAGGGATCCCGAGTGCGGGCCGCAATCGTCAGGAAGTAGAATCTTTAATCGGATTCTTTGTTAATACACTGGCTTTACGTATTGACTTATCAGGAGCACCAAATGTGGTGGAGCTACTTGCGCGCGTGCAGCAAACTGCACTGATGGCGCAAGAACATCAGGACTTGCCGTTTGAACAGGTGGTGGAAATTGTGCAGCCGCTACGCAGCTTGTCGCATACGCCGTTGTTTCAGGTGATGTTTGCCTGGCAGAACAATGAAAGTACAGAGTGGCGATTGCCGGGGTTAGTCGTTTCACCTGCCGATCAAGTTTTTAACATAGTTAAGTTTGATCTCGAACTGAGCTTGTTTGAGAAAGACGGCAGGGTTGTAGGTGCGCTGCATTATGCTACAGCCTTGTTTGAGCAATCAACTATCGAGCGACATGTTGGGTATCTAAACAGGGTGTTGCAAGCAATGGTGGCTAACCCTCAACAATCCATTGGCGAAATTAATATCCTATCCTTGATGGAACGCAGGCTGTTGCTGGAAACTTGGAACGCGACTGAAACACCGTATCCTGACCAATTATGTATTCATCAGTTGTTTGAACAAAAGGTAGAGCAAACCCCGGATATTACAGCGCTAGTGTATAAAGAACAGAAATTCAGCTATTCGGAGCTGAATGCTTGTGCTAACCGGTTAGCACATCAATTGATTGCACTGGGTATAACATTTGATCAGCGAGTAGCGATTTGCGTGGCACGATCACCAGCGATGGTGGTAGCGTTGTTGGCAGTGCTGAAAGCGGGTGGAGCCTATGTGCCTCTGGACCCTGATTACCCGGGTGAACGATTGGCTCATATTCTGACCGATGCAGCACCGGCTATCTTGCTGGCGGATGAGGTTGGGCGTATCGCGTTGGGTGAGGGAGCTATTGCTGCCTTGATTGTACTTGATCCTAATGTGCTACCAGAGCAATCGGATAGAAATCCGCAGGTGCCTACTCTGACTTCACAGCATCTGGCGTATGTAATTTATACCTCGGGTTCTACTGGCACACCGAAAGGAGTGATGGTCGAGCACAGACAACTGGTGCATCAAATTGTTGCACTGAGTGCGAAATGGGTGTTTAACGTATTTGACCGTATATTACAGTTCTGTAGTCCTTCTTTTGATGTTTGTACATCGGAAATATTTTGTGCTATCGCCAATGGTTCAGGATTAGTCTTGAGGACAGAACAATGGGTGTCTAGTGCACAGGAATTTTGGCGTCTGTGTGAGTCTAACAGAATTACCTATATGGCAATCCCGGCTCAATTTTGGCGGATGATCGGTCATGTTAATGAAGGTGATATCTATAAGGGTTTAAGAATCATTTGTATCGGTGGGGAAGCGATACCTCATCATGAGTTGGCAAGCTGGTTATCTGTTCATAATGGATATCCTGTCCTGGCGAATTGTTATGGCCCGACAGAAGCCACGATTACGACGACGATATCTTGCTTTAATGAAATGGCAGGACAGGCGAATATTATTGGTCGTCCACTCCCGAATGTACGTGTTTATCTGTTGGATGTTTACGGTCAGCCAGTGCCATTAGGGGCGGTAGGCGAGTTGTATATTGGTGGTACAGGTGTAGTCCGTGGTTACCTCAACCGCCCTGAACTGACAGTTGAAAGTTTTCTTGCCGATCCATTTAACAATAAACCGGGCGCGCGTATGTACCGGACTGGTGATTTGGCCCGTTATCTGCCGGACGGCAATCTAGTGTTTGTCGGCCGTAATGACCAGCAAGTTAAAATTCGGGGCTTCCGGATTGAGCCGGGAGAAATCGAGGCTCGGCTGACAGAGCATGCGGCGGTGCGTGAAGCCGTAGTGTTAGCACTGAATAGTGGTCATGACAGGTGTTTGGTTGCTTGGGTAGTGTCAGAAGCTAACGATGATTTGGTAAATAGCTTGCGAGTTCACCTGAGTAACGTTTTGCCGGATTATATGGTGCCGGTAGCTTTTGTACGTTTGGATAAGCTACCGCTGATGCCGAATGGTAAATTGGATTATCAGGCATTACCTGCACCGGACAGTAAAGCTTTTGCTCACCAGGTTTACGAAGCGCCCAAAGGAATGCTGGAAACGGCTTTGTCGATTATTTGGCAGGAGTTGTTGGGCGTTGAACAGATAAGCCGGTATGACAATTTTTTTGCGTTGGGCGGCCATTCACTGCTGGTTGTTCAGATGATTGAACGCCTACGTCATCAAGGGTTGACGTTGACTGTACATAACCTATTCCAATTCCCGGTGTTGTCGGAGCTTGCTCGCACATTGGGGTTACATCGGACCGTAGTGATGCCTGCTAATATCATTACATCCGAAACGAAGAAAATCACGCCGGCGATGTTGCCGCTAATAGATCTGACCCAACCTGACATTGATCTCATTGTTAAGCAAGTGCCGGGTGGGCTCGCCAATATTCAGGATATCTATGCCTTGTCTCCATTACAGGATGGCATCTTATTCCACCATTTGTTGGCAAATGAGGGTGATCCTTATCTTCTGATGACCCAACAAGCTTTCGCTGACCGAGCCTTGCTGGACCGTTATCTGGCAGCGGTTCAATGGGTGGTTAGTCGGCACGATATCCTGCGTACGGCTTTTATCTGGCAAGGCTTATCAGTTCCGGCTCAGGTGGTCTGGCGTCAGGCTCCCTTGTCAGTCACTGAATTGACTCTGGATCCGGCTGATGGGCCGGTCTGTGACCAGCTGGCTCAACGTTTTAACCCACGTCAGCATCGCCTTGATCTGAGGCAGGCACCGTTGTTGCGCTTTATAGTGGCGCAGGAAAAAACGGATGGGCGCTGGATCTTATTAGGGCATCAGCATCACCTGATCGGTGACCATACAGCATTGGATGTGATGAACAGGGAAGTTTGGGCATACTTAGCTGGTCAGGAGGCCGATCTGCCTGACCCGATGCCTTTTCGGAACTTAATTGCTCAGACCCGGATGGGAGTGAGCCAGGAAGAACATACCCGTTTCTTTACCGATATGCTGGTCGAGGTAAAAGAGCCAACGTTGCCGTTCGGATTGATGGAAGTGTATCGCGATGATTTGCAGGCACCAGAATATCACGGGATGCTGACATCTACTCTGAATGATCGCCTTCGTAGTCAAGCTAGACATCTGAATGTCAGTTTGGCTGCTTTGTGTCATGTAGCTTGGGCACGGGTATTATCGCGTACTAGCGGACAGGAGAAGGTGGTATTTGGCACGGTGCTGTTCGGGCGTATGGCGGTAGGGGAAGGTACTGATAGTGGTATGGGGATGTTTATTAATACCCTGCCGCTACGGTTGGATATGGATGATACCTCAGTACGAGAGAGTGTACAGATGGCGCATAGCCGACTGGCAGGGTTGTTGGAGCATGAACATGCGTCATTGGCGCTGGCCCAACGTTGTAGTGGTGTACAAGGTGAAATACCACTCTTTAGCGCCTTGCTGAACTACCGACATAATACATTGTCAACAGCTGTAGATAAGGTTATAAGCGGTGTCGAGTTTCTTGCTGCATGGGAGCGGACCAACTATCCATTAGTGTTGTCAGTAGAGGATTTTGGTGATGCTCTGGGTCTGACGGCTCAGGTGGTACAGCCGTTTGACCCGGCACGGATATGCGGCTATATGCAGCAGGCGCTGGAAAGCTTGGTGGAGGCACTGGAACAGGCCCCCGAGACATCCGTACGGACATTGGAAATTCTGCCGGAAGTGGAGCGGACGTTGCTGTTAAAAACTTAGAACGCGACGGAGACCGAGTATCCAGACCAGTCATGTATTCACCAGTTGTTTGAACAACAGGTGGAGAAAACCCCTAACGCGATAGCGTTAGAGTATGAAGAGCAAATGTTCAGCTATGCCGAATTAAATGTCCGAGCTAATCGGTTAGCCCATCAACTGATTGCGTTGGGTGTCGTACCTGACCAGCAGGTGGCGATTTGCGTGTCACGTTCACCGGCTATGGTGGTGGCATTGTTGGCAGTGTTGAAAGCTGGTGGGGCTTATATTCCGCTGGATCAAACCTATCCGGGTGAACGTCTGACTCATATCCTGAATGATGCTGCCCCATCAGTAATATTGGTTGATGTGACTGGACGGGCGGCCTTGGGTGAAGAAGGGCTGGTGGGGCTGACGGTACTTGACCCGAATATCTTGCCTGATCAGCCGGACAAAAATCCCTTGGTGACCGCATTGACGCCACATCACTTGGCTTATGTGATTTATACTTCGGGTTCTACCGGTATACCGAAAGGGGTAATGGTGGAACATCAGGCTGTTTACCAACGTATTCTGGGCTTTAATGAGACCTATGCGGTCACGGCGCAAGACCGAGTGCTACAATTTTCATCGTTTGCATTTGATGCGTCAATCGAAGAATTTTTCTCGTCGTTGTGTAATGGTGCCACGCTGGTGATGCGTGATGATAATTGGTTGGCTTCTATACAGGCGTTTATTTCTTTAACCCAGCAAAACCGTATTACGGTGATGTCTCTGCCGACCCTGTTTTGGTCTGAACTGGCGGCTAGGGACAACGTATTACGGCTACCGGACTGTCTCAGATTAATTATTATTGGTGGTGAGGCTGTGAAAAAGCGTGCTATTCAGGATTGGTTTGCTCAGGAAATCCACCGCCCACGGTTATTGAATACTTATGGCCCGACTGAAAATACCGTGATTGCGACTTGTCAGGAGATATTATCTCCGGAGGATGATTGCTCAATTGGCCGGCCGGTAAGCAATACTTGTATTTATTTGCTGGACAGATACGGACAACCGGTGCCATTAGGTTGCATTGGAGAAATAAATATTGGTGGCGCGGGTGTGGCGCGGGGTTATTGGAATCGACCAGAATTGACGGCTGAACGTTTCTTGTCTGATCTGTTTAGAGATAGACCTGGTGCGCGGATGTTCCGGACCGGGGATTTGGCGCGTTATCTGCCGGATGGTAATCTGGAATTCCTAGGCCGTAATGATCAACAGGTTAAAATCCGGGGCTTCCGGATAGAGCCCGGAGAAATTGAGGCTCGGCTGACAGAGCATCCAGCAGTGAGTGATGCTGTTGTGCTCGCGCAGGGAGAAGGACACGACAAGCGTCTGGTAGCCTATGTAGTGGCGGAATCGAATGATGGGCTGGTTAATAATTTGCGTGTCCATCTGAGTAAAATGTTGCCTGATTATATGATGCCGGCAGCCTTTGTTTGTTTGGAGGCTCTGCCGTTTACGCCGAATGGTAAGCTGGACTGTCAAGCATTACCAATGCTGGTCGAAGAGGCATTTGCCCGGCAGGTTTATGGAGCTCCACAAGGGGAAATGGAAATAGCTCTAGCGGCAATTTGGAGAGAGTTGCTGGGGATTAAGCAGGTGGGGCGGTATGATAACTTCTTCGCATTGGGTGGCCATTCACTACTTGCTATGCGGATGATAAACCTTGCAGCAAGACTTGGTCTGTTTTGTACCTTGAATGCTTTGTTCCAATTCCCTGTGCTGTCCGAATTGGCTGCAAAAATTACGTCCGATAGGTTGTCTCTGCCGCAATGCAGTGCAATCCCTGTACGATCTGACGGAGCTCAGCTACCATTGTTCTTTGTTCCAAGTGGGATAGGGGATTATTCATATGCTTTTGGGTTGTCTGAACATATCCAGTCAGGATATCCGATTTATGCATTGCCCTGGCCGCCCATTGATAAGGAACCGATATCGACAATGGAAATGTTGGCGACCAGAGTGATCTCCTTTATAAAAGAGGTTCAACCGGAAGGTCCATACCGGATATGTGGTTACTCTTCTGGTGGGATACTGGCTTATGCTATTGCCCAGCGATTGTTGAATGTCGGTGATAAGGTTGATTTCCTCGGGCTGATTGATACATTTGCCCCTCACTGTTTCAAAGAGCAGGTAACTCAACTTAAACATCAATTTCTAATTGAATTGGAAAGGCAGTCAGGGAACGAACATTTCGAGGTGATTGCAGCATTGTATCCGAGAATTGATGAACTGAATTGGGTACAATTGATTGAGTTTGCACAAAAATTAGCGTTATATCCCTCAAATCAGCGTTCCGATCTGATCGCAAAACATATGGAACAAAGAGTAAATTACGAACAAATAGTTAAGGATTATGTGCCGGAAACATTGGCGATAAAGCTGCATCAGTTCTATGCAATGGAACCTTCTCTATCGCCTATCGTTACAGATACCGAATTGGAACCTTTAACTATGGACCCATCGTTAGGGTGGGCGCAGGTAATGTCTGCTCCTTTGCTGCGGTTGATTGCTATTCCTGGTAACCATTCTAGTATGCTTGGGAATAGTGAAAATAGAATTGTCTTAGCCCAAGCTCTGAATACGGCATTGGCAACCAATTGTTGCAATGGGGAGGAGCTGTAATACTGATAGATTAAGGAATATTGGATAATTTAATGTTGGTGTAATAATCCGGTATAGACTTTATGCCGGATTTTTTATTTATGGCTTTAGCCAGTTTAAGTAGCGTCAGCTGCTTAAACATAAAACCACCCGCTATGCGGGTGGAGACCCGAGGTTATACCAAGAAAAACACCTTTCCGTTACGATATAGATGTTCAAGCTAATATACGTAACTAAAATAAGGAAAGGTGTTTATGGGGATTAAAGCACAAAGCTCAGCACATACAAAGTGGCTGTGCAAATACCCTATCGTTTTTTCGCCGAAATACAGACGAAAAGTCATTTTTGCCAGTATCCGTACAAGCATAGGTGAAATATTACGAGACCTTTGTAAGTACAAAGGAGTTGAAATCATTGAAGGCCATTTAATGTCAGATCATGTCCATATGCTCGTGAGTATCCCACCGAAAATCAGTGTGTCGAGTTTTATGGGATATTTAAAAGGCAAAAGTTCGTTGATGATATTTGATAAGCATGCGAATTTAAAATACAAATTTGGCAACAGGAAGTTCTGGTCAGAAGGATACTATGTAAGTACGGTGGGGCTCAATGAAGCCACAATCCAGAAATACATAAGAGAGCGAGAAAAGTCAGATTTAATGCAGGATAAATTAAGTACACGAGAGTATGAAAACCCCTTCAAGGGGTAAGCCAAAGAGACAATGACCCTTTAGCTTGAACAAAGAGAAAGCGGCGTCATTTAGGCGCGGTCGGTAACATGCCCTTATAGGGCTAGAGCAAACCACCCGCTATGCGGGTGGTTATGATTTTTCGCTCCAGCTTGTACAGGTCGCGAATGCCATCCAGCGCCTGTTTCGCCACCGGACTTTGGCTCGCTTTGTATTGGTCAAAGAATTTGCGGCGGGCGTGGGCCCAGCAACCCGCTTCGGTGATATCCGACCGGGCATGCAGCGCGTTGTAACCGGCATAATCATCCGTCACCAGCGTACCGCCCGACCAGTCTTGCAGCAGGCTCTGGGCATAACGGCCACTGCGCCCGGGATGCAGCTCATAGTACACCACTGCCGGCGAGCTATCGGGGCCGGTGACAGACGTCCACAGATAGGCGCGCTGGGTCTGGCCTTTTCCCGGCACCAGTATCGGCAACGGGGTCTCATCGGCATGCAGCACCGGCGACGTCAGCAGCGTCTGCTTCAGGGCATCGGCCAACGGTTGCAACGCCACCACCACCTGCCCCACCCAGTCCGACAGGGTGCTGCGAGCCAGAATCACGCCGCTGCGGGCATAGATTTGTTGCTGACGGTAGAGCGGCAGATGGTCACAATATTTGGCGACCACCACCTGAGCCAGCAACCCCGGCTCCGGAAGGCCCTTTTCAATCAGCCGGGCGGGCTGGGCTTTGGCATGAATTCGCTGGCAGGCCGCACAGCTGTACTGCGGACAGACATAACGCCGGACAACAAACGTCGCGGGGCGATATTCCAGTCGCTCACTGATTTCATCACGCAAAAAGCGCAGGGCATGACCGCAATCCGGGCAGCTCTCCGTCTCCGGCGCCAGCCGGATATCTTCACGGGGTAATGTCGCCGGCAAAGGCTGACGTTTAGGCTGGGCCGGGGTCGCGTTTTCCCTGATATGCAGGCGTGACAGCCGGGTTTCCAGCACCGCGATATCGGTATCGGCATCTTCCTCAAACTGACTGCGTTTGGGACCGGCAGGCAGGGTTTCGCTGTGCGCGCCAAAACGCCAGCGTTGCGCCTGTTTCAGGGCCTCTTCCAGCTGGCGAATATAATCACATTGTTGCTGAAGCAGCGCCAGTGCCCGCAGGCGGAACTGGCCCGGGTCATCCAGCGCCATTAAGTCATTGAGCGTCATACCGACAGTGTACCGGATAATTCCCCGCCGTTATCCGGTGAAAGTGTGACCGGGGCGGCAGAATCAACTTCGCCAGCTGGACAGGTCATCCCCCTCGACCTGTTGCCAGTGAATGCTGCGGATGAGCCAGTCAAACTGGGCGGGCGTCATCACCCAGCTGCGCTCGCCCTGCTTCGGCCAGACAAAATGGGCCCAGTGCAGACGGCGGGTACACAGCCAGACGCCGTGTCGGTCCCAGCGCAACACCTTGAGACGGGAGCGGGCCTTGTTGCAGAAGACAAAAGCGGCTTCTTCCTGCCAGCGCAAATTCAGCCCCTCCAGGTGCTGGGTCAGGGCATCAATGCCCCGGCGCATGTCGACGGGCTCTCGCACCAGAAAGAGCTGTTGCGGTTTCAGCATCGGGCCAGCACCCGCATCACGTCAGGCAACAGCGTCAATGGACAGGCGATAGTATAGCCGTCTGGGGTATGCAGGGTGACGGTGCGCGCGTCGTCAGGCTGGAGTGAAACCGGCAAGATGGCGGGCAGTGTCTGGCTGAGAGGTTGGCGTATTTTGTTACTGTCGGCAATCCAGTCGCGGAAAGAGGAAAAACTCAGCTGATGCTGTTCACAATACTGTTTTCGGGTCAGGTCACTGTGGCGCCATTGGGTCACATGTTGCTGTTTTTGCTCCGGGGTATATCGGCTACGGCTCATGATGTCAGTCTCCAAATTAAAGAAAGGAAGCGGTAGCGTGCATGGGCCAGAGGGGAAGAGTAAGGTGAGATGACCGGAGTATTACACAAAAAAGGCACAATTTGGGAGTTGGTATCCCGGCATCAGAATTAATGAGCTAGCCGGAGTACGGTTGATAGTTCTACATTAACTACAGCAGCATAAACACTAATGTAGTGCCCCATACTTAGATTTTATGCTGTCCTGAAGCAGCATGTCCACATTGTGGACGTTGCAAGTATGACGTTATATCGGAAAGTAGCAGCTCAACGCAGTTACTTTCCGAACGTGCATAAAAAACAGCAATCTTTACCTAAACGTTCTAGACAATTAGCAATGCTTTTCTAGCTCAAATAGATCTTAACGTGTCTACGATATTCGGATTTTTCTCTATTAAAAATAGCATTTTCAATGCGACCCCTGATGGTATTCTCTGGTTTTGTTCCCAACTTTGCACCAGTCTAGTGCTCACCCCTACCATTTCCGCAAACTCGGATTGTTTCATACCGAAATTTTTGCGGATTAATTTAACATTAGGGATAGCATGACGATGAACATGTTCAGGCTTAGGCTGAAATTCACCGTTTTCTATAGCGACCATCTCATTTACACTACTCAAAAGCTCTTTAAACATGTTTTCTTCCATAATTTATCCTCAATACGTTAGATCATTCCCTGAAAATTTAGATATAAAATTGGAGAAGTTAACCGCCTGAAGGCTGCATTTTATTTCATATGTTGAACAGCATTTTTTAATTGTGCTTTCTGATCTTGTGTCAGGTCTTCTTGTACATTTTTCGGATAAATAAACAACAAATACAATCGACCACTTAACGTCCTGACATAGTAAATAACTCGTACCCCACCGCGCTTACCCATCCCTTTGCGACCCCAGCGAATCTTTTTGCACCCACCAGTTTGACTAATCGTGTCGCCATGTTCGTGATACTTCAACAAGTAAGTTTGAAGCTCCTGAAACTCATTTTATCTTTATATGAGTTCTGCTCTAACCCTACTGAAAGCGGTAGTTTCGATAAATTCCAAATAATCCATCGTAACTTCTCCATGCTGTCTATGATGACATCATACTGACACGCCGTGTTACTTTTCAAGTAAAAAAATGACACTACGTGTTAGTTTGGCTAAATTTAAATCTTTTCAATATATAATATGTGTGGTTTATATTAGACCTTCATTATTGGGGGGATAATTTTCATTTTTTTATGTTGAATTTTTTATCGTCATTCTCTCTGGTTTTGCCCAGTATGCTTCCCGGTATCGGGTAATCATATGATTAGACTCTAATCACGACCTGAATAAGTCGCATTTTTGTGTCCGTTGTTTTGTCAAGCAACCCGATAATACTAAAAGTACTCCAGGCACAGTGCTAAATAAAACAAACAAGGATGTTGTGGTATGACAACTGAAATCCCTCCTCTGTCGCCAACGTCTGAAGCTGAAATTGATAGCTTTCAGCAAGCGGTTTCTCAAAAGACCCAACCCAGATTGTCGTTAAAAAAATGTCTGGGGTATCTGTCAATATTGCTTGTTATTGTCAGCATAGCGTTGCTGGCATTCGTGGTACGGCAGCAACATCATCAGTTAGTAGAATTTCAGTCATTGGTACGAAATGGCTTATTCCAGCATTTACCTGATGAGGTGCAAAAGCTGCACGAACGGCTTGATAAAGCGGATACCGGCTTTGTCTCCCGTCAGGACTGGCAAATGCAAAATGACCGGTTTCATCAGGCATTGATAGCGCAACAGGGTTCCATCAACGACCAACAGAAACCGCTGGTACAGTCAGTGACTGATGTAAGCCGTGCTCATCAGGATCTTACCGAAGCAGTGAGTGTATTGAAAAATATCGGGAAACAGCAGGAAATGCGCGTTGACGCATTAATCGCGTGGAAATCTCAGCAGGAAAAGCATTTTGGTAAAAAAGCGGGCACACCTGACCGGGAGGTTCTTCGAACGAAGAAACGGATAGTGGCTCCTTTCATGCTTTCTGGTATTGAACGTCGGGGAGAACAAGTTTATGCCGTTATTATTCCACAAGACACAGCTCCTCATTCCCAACTATCTCAAATGCGCTTACTGACTCCGGGTGAAAGCGCATTTGAGTGGACGTTGGTCAGTATCTCTGATCATCAGGCTTTGTTCCAGGTACAAGGGCATCGTCAAATCCTGTCAGTCAATGGAAGGTAATGATGAGAAAAGATTTTTTCAGCCAGAGGAAAGGGTTGGTGCTGATTGGCGTTGTTATGTCTCTGTCAGCTTCGGCGGCACAGGTTGCTATCTCTGAACAGACAGAGACGGGAATGAAAGCGACTCAGCAACAGGTCACGCAGGCTGAAAACCACCGTATTCAGGCGCAAATATGGGGACTGACGGAAGCAGAGTTTCAGCGTTATCAGCAATTGATGCAAGGTAGACGGGGCATGCAGTCTCCTGGGCTCGATCCGTTGAGTGCATTGGGTATTGAGGCCGAAACAGTACAAGAGCGTCAACGTTATGCAGAATTGTGGGTTAAACAGGAATATGTCCGTACTGAAAAAGAGTTGGCGTTCCAGCGGGCGGTGGATGCGGCCTGGAAGCGTCTGGCGCCGAATATTTTGCCGGTTAATTTAGGCAAGGGGGACGGAATTGCACAGGGTAATCTGGGGCGGCTGGCGTTATTTGTGAAAGAGGATTGCGCGGCTTGTGATGCCCGGCTGGCTGCTGTCTTGTCAGTTGATCGTGAGGTGGATATTTACCTGGTAGATAGTGAAGGCAACGATGATGTTTTACGTACCTGGGCAGGTAAACATCATATTCCATTAGAAAAAGTCCGTAGCCGAAAAATCACGCTTAATCATGACAAAGGACGCTGGCGACAATTTGGTCAGGGGAAAATGCCGGTCGTACTACAACATGAGAATGACGGATGGCGTGTGGTGGCATTTTGAGTCTCGCTGTGGCGGGAAGTCTCTTTTGGGTGACAGAAGGTATGGCCGCTGCGGTAAAACAGGTTGTTCCGCCTGGGTACCAACAGATTGCGCGGGTGCATGGCGTACCTGCCGAAGTGCTTTATGCGTTGGCACTGGCTGAATCGGCAAAACGTTTGCCACAGGAGAAACATGAACGCCCCTGGCCGTGGACGCTCAATGTGGCTGGAAAGAGTTATCGCTATGCAACCCGGCAGGCAGTCTGGCAGGCGTTACAGGGATTTATGCGTAGCGTACCACTCAAACGTATTGATGTGGGGATTACTCAAGTGAATTTAGGCTGGAACGGCCATTATTTTCGTTCTTATTGGGATGCCTTGGACCCCTATAATAATCTTCATGCGGCAGCCCGTATTCTGAAAACCTGTTATCAATCCAATCCGGGTAGTTGGTTGAATGCGGCAGGCTGTTATCACCATCCCGCTGGCGGTCAACCCGCGAGTAAGTATCGGAAAATTGTCGCACGTAAACTGAGTACGCTAGAAACCCGATATCCTGTTTTGTCCACCAATATTGCTGTAGCTAATACGACACAGACCTGGATTGAACCGAAGGAAAAATAAAGAAGATGTTAATCCCTAACTTAATCCGTTACCGCTGTCGTTTATTTTTAATGATGATGATATTGACACCCTGTTCTCAGGCTGCACTGACTATTATGGCTGATTTGGGTGGACAATCTACAGCAGCGTATTTTGATGCCATTAACGCTCAGGACAATGAACTGACTACTTCTTTAAATACGGAAGTGACCCCGCCAGATTTAACCGAAGGGGGCATGTTACCGGTGGAAACGCCGGAATTGTCTCCCGGACCTGTTGACGTTCGTCCGTTGCAATTGCCGGGAATGGGGGCGTTGTTCATGATTGGGGATGATGCCCGGTCAAAACAGTGGTTGAAGAAAAATTTGGTTGGTCTTCGGAAAAAGCAGGCGGTGGGGTTGCTGGTCAGTGTGCGAGATAAAACACAACTGGATGAACTGCGTCAGCTTGCAGAGGGCTTGGTATTAGCCCCCGCTTCCGGCAGTGATTTGGCCCGGCGACTGAACTTGCGGCATTACCCAGTGTTGATAACCGATACTGGTTTAACTCAGCAGGTGCGTTGATGTGGCCTCGTCATCCGGTATTGGACACCGTGTGGCAGCAGGGTTGTCCAGCATGGTTACTGCTACTGTGGCTGTTGCTGACGATTGTGGTGCTGTGGCTCAACATACCTTCATTATCAGCCCGGTCATGGCGTCATCGTCACTACCGGACACAGGCTGTCCGTATTCTGGATCGGTTACCTCAGTTAGCGGGAGATGCACAACGCCTGAGATATTTACGCAAAATCAACCCGTATGTTTTTGAAGAATTATTGTTGTCGGCATTCGAGCGTCAGGGGCTGACCGTCATCCGCAACTGTCGCTACAGCGGTGATGATGGTTTGGACGGTCAGGTGTTTATCGCCAGGCAGCGTTATCTGATTCAGGCCAAACGTTACAGCCAGTTTATTGCAGCCCGTCATATTCAGGCATTTGGTACGTTGCTGATTAAAGAGCAATGTGGCGGCTTCTTTATTCATACCGGTCGCATCGGCACGACAAGCCGAACATTACTGAAATCGCATCCACGTATTCAGCTTATCAGTGGTCAGCGTCTGCTTGATTTGCTGGCAGGGAAACGAGACTGGCTGTGCCCTTCACATTTTCAATGGTCATGTGATTGATGAGTGATCGCTATGTGATTGAAACCCTATTGCGTCCGGCGGTAGAACTGAATACGGCTATGGTTGCAGCGGTAGCCGCAGGTGTCTGTATCGCAGCGCCTTGGGCTGTGGCATTGTCACCGTCCGTCAGTGATGTCACGGCGGCAGGTTTTGGCGTGTTATCCAGTATCCGATTCCGGCAGGGACTACGAGTACTGCACTACCGGCGTCATATCCGACGACTGCCCCGTTATGTGATGACCAGCAACCAAGTGCCAATAAGTCATCAACGACTGTTTCTGGGGAAAGGGTTTCTTTGGCAACAAAAACATACACAACGTTTGCTGGATACCCTGCGCCCGGAAGTCGAACGTTATGTTCAACCTCCCCGCTATTATCAATTAGCGCGGGCATTTGAGCGACGATTTGAATACTCATTACCCTCCTTATGTCGTCTGATGCAACGTGATTCTCCGTGGAACCCGGTGAGGCCACTGCCGCCGGTAGGGGGCAATCCGGCATTGCATGGCATTGAGCCGGAAGAGGTTAATGTGTCAATGGATCTGTGTGAACGAGTCGGTCATATGCTGGTACTCGGCACAACCCGTGTTGGTAAGACCCGGCTGGCAGAGTTACTCATCACGCAAGATATCCGGCGGGGTAATATCACGATTGTGTTTGACCCAAAAGGCGATGCAGACCTGCTCAAACGCATGTGGGCGGAAGCGCATCGTGCCGGTCGGGAAGATGAATTCCAGGTGTTTCATCTGGGCTGGCCAGATATTAGTGCCCGCTACAATGCTGTTGGACGTTTTGGTCGGGTTTCAGAAGTCGCTTCTCGTATAGCAGGACAATTGAGTGGGGCGGGTAATAGCGCCGCTTTTCGTGAGTTTGCCTGGCGCTTTGTCAATATCGTGACCCGCGCCTTGGTGGCTCTGGGGCAGAGACCGGATTACACCCTGATATTACGCTATGTCACCAATATTGGGGAACTGTATGAAACTTATGCTGAAAAAATTATCAGGCAACGCTTGCCTGTGTTATGGGAACAGGTGAAAAAAAGCCTGGGTCTGCTGACGGAAGATGATTTGCCACGCAATATGCAGGGGCAGGCGAATGCGGTAAAAATCTGGGCGATTGAAATGGCACTAAGCTCAGAAGCGGGGAAAAAACTCTACGATCCGATACTGGACGGCTTGCGCAGTGCGGTTCGCTATGATCGCACCTACTTTGATAAAATTGTGGCGTCGCTTTTGCCGTTACTGGAAAAGCTGACCACAGGGAAAACAGCTGCACTGCTGGCACCGGATTACACGGATATGAACGATCAGCGTCCCATCTTTGACTGGCAACAGGTGATACGTAAGAAAGGTATTGTCTATGTGGGACTGGATGCTTTGTCGGATGCGGAAGTCGCTTCGGCGGTGGGTAATTCCATGTTCGCAGACTTGGTTTCCGTTGCGGGTCACATCTATAAATTTGGTCTGGATGACGGTTTACCCGAAGGCAAAACGAGGAAACTTCCCATTAGCTTACATTGTGATGAATTCAATGAGCTGATGGGCGATGAATTTATTCCGTTGATTAACAAAGGGGGTGGTGCCGGGATAGAGGTAACCGCGTACACCCAGACCTTGTCTGATATTGAAGCACGTATTGGCAGCAGTGCTAAAGCGGCACAGGTAACAGGAAATTTTAATACCTTAGTCATGTTGCGGGTTAGGGAAAACAGCACAGCCGAGCTGCTAACCCGCCAGTTGCCGGAGGTGGAAGTGTACACTAAAACTTTAGTCTCCGGGATTACCGATATCTCCAGTCCAGAGCAGGGGAGTCACTTTACCTCTAATACACAGGACCGGGTTAGCACGATTAGAACGCCGTTAATTACCCCCGCAGAGGTGATTAATCTGCCGAAAGGTCAGGCATTTGCTCTGCTTGAAGGGGGACGGTTATGGAAGATCCGCATGCCGTTGCCAGCAGCCGATGATGATGACCTGATGCCGGCAAGTCTGCAAAAAATCGCTGATGATATGCGTAAACATTACCGTACCAGTGAATCCTGGTGGTCGGGTAGCGCAATGCCTGATGACAGACAAGTTGACCTGAATGCAGTGTTAAACACTGCTGTGTTGACCGATGATTCTGGCATGGAGGTGGCAAACAATGGCACAAGGGAAAACTGAGTCGCCGCAGACACCACCGAAAAAGTCAGGACCATTAAAAACGGTTTTGTGGGATTTTCCGTGGATGCTTATTGGCTTGTTGCTGGCCTCGCTGTTTTTCAGTCTGATGATTGAATATTTTGGGATCGCCTTTTTCTGGCCGGAGCAGGGAGAGAGACACAGCCAGCAAGTTATGATCACGGAAAGCGGTTGGTTGTCTAAAGAGTTTACCCGCAGCTTACTGTTATCAGAACCCGCTACTACGCTCAGTATCGGGTTAAAATGGGGGTATCAGTGGGTGCTGGTAGACAGTGGTACACTGGACTGGGTTAATCAACAGCATACAGTACAAGCTCGGAGCCACCATGAAATGGTGAGAGAGTTGAGCGATTGGCGTGTATGGCTGGCGGAAAGTTTGCGGAAGTACCTGCTGGCAACGGTATATGTGACCGTAACCTTTGTTATCCGGCTCACTATTCTGGTATTGTCTTTGCCATTGTTTGTGATGGTTATAGGTGTTGCTGTCGTTGAAGGACTCAGTCGACGTGACCTGCGACGTTATGGTGCTGCCTATGAATCGAGTTTTGTTTATCATCATGCCAAACGGTTTGTGAAACCGGCGTTTTGTGTACCCTGTCTGTTATATCTCTCCTGGCCGTCGGCTGTGTATCCTAATTTACTCTTGTTACCCGCAGCTCTCCTGTTGGGGATCACTATTACTGTGATGATGGGTACTTTTAAGAAATATCTTTGAGGTAAAAACGGTATGATGTGGATTTTTGGGTATTCCCATAGGATTAGTTTGGAAAATCAGTGTACTCGACTATGAGATTTTTAATGAGCTTAATGACGAAGATAATCTGGTGCGTAAATTTAGCATTTTTATCCAGTGGACTTACATTAGATTGACAAACTTTTAAAAGGGAGTTGGAATTGTTTTTAGAATAAATTATTCAATGACTAATAAGAATGAGTAAGATATATCAATCAAGTCTGCACGATTAGTCAGATGGTAGATTGAATATGATTTCTCCAGGTTGTGTTCCATCTGCTTTTATTTTTCAGGCGTAGGAAAAGAGATGGTAATTTACCTTCCATAATTTTCCTCTTTATCCAAAATAAGTATTTGCATTTGCTATAAGCGGTTTAAAAATTTACCGTCACTCTGTGGGTTAGTATTGACAACCCGACAGTATTAAAAAAATATCGCATAAAGTATTTATACAATAACGTCCTTAGGACGTTATTGTATAAATACCTACTTATTTGTCAAGGCATTTCATATTATGCTTAATTTCATTGAGTTATATGAGCATCAAGGAAAATAACTATTTGACTTTTTACGACAGCCTATGTATAAGTCCTAAGGACTTATACATAGGCAGCCTTACAATGATGAATGAAACTATTCTTCTTCGGGAAGCTCTGCGGCGAACATTACTCAACAAGTATGATAACCCAGCGATCGGATTACATGAGTTCAACAGGTTTATCTACACCTTATACCGTGATAAATCATTTGAGGGTGTACGGATTGGGAAGATATCAGCTCCAGAGCCGGATAGCAGAGTCCTGGATATCACACTGAGTGACTTAAAGACTCAAGGAATTCTTTCTCCTGTGATTGAGGGAGTGGTTTACCAAATCAGTAACAAGGATCAGGCGAGCGCACAGCAGATTGCCTGTAGTACAACTCCTTACTCCTATTTGGCCTATTTGACGGCAATGGAATGGCATGGCATAACGGATCGTATTCCTCATATCGTACATTTAGTCCAATCTTCTCAAGCACAGGCCAAAAAATTGCTAAATGAACAACTCGCTCAAGAGTTTCCAGGTATCAGTGATATTTATCCTTTGCTGCCGAAGAAGGTGTCATCCGTAGGGAAGATCGATGGCAAGGAGTTGCTCATTCATAGTAAGAAAAACTTCGTGATGAAGCGAGAGCTCTATAGTTCAGGGGGGATAAGGGTGACTAATATTGGTGAGACCTTTCTTGATATGCTCAAAAAGCCTGAAATGTGTGGCGGTTTTATGCATGTGATGGAGGTGTTTGAAGAGTATGCAAAAGAATATCTGCCTTTAATTGTAAAAACCGTTGAGAAGGATGGAAACTCCATTGATAAAGCCAGAGCGGGCTATATTCTGGAAGACGTTTGTCACCTTAAACACCGAACGATAGACACTTGGAAGCGGTCGGTTCAACGTGGTGGAAGTCGGAAATTAGTGGCCTCGCAGCCGTACAAAGAGGTGTACTCAGAAGTCTGGTGCATATCTCTCAATCTTTAGAACAGAAAAAGTGGCATATGGAATACTCAATTGAGCAGTGGGTTGCAGAAGCATCGAAGGATAGGATCACTTTTCGACAGGCAGTTCATATCGTTCTTCAGGCCATTGCGTCCAGCGACTATCTTAAACCCAAGATGATCATGAAAGGTGGGTTGCTACTAGGGATCCGTTATCAAAGTAGCCGTTTTACTGAGGATATTGATTTTTCTACGGCAATGAAGTTGGCTGATATTGACCAGGAAGAGTTTCTCGCAGAGCTCAATGAATCACTGCTTATCGTTTCCGGAGAGCTTCCCTATCAGGTCACCTGTGCGGTTCAAGCCGTTGTGATTCAACCCAAAAACCAATATGAGAAAGCCACGTTCCCCTCGTTTAACTTAAAAATTGGATACGCCAGAAACACAAGTCGCGGAGAAATGAAACGGCTACGTGAAAAACAGTGTCCTAACACGATTAAGATTGATTACAGCCTGAATGAAGACAGTTTGCATGTTGATCACATCACCTTAACGGATGAGAATGAAATCTGTGCCTACAGCCTTACCGACCTCATCGCAGAAAAAATCCGTTCTATCATCCAACAAGTACCGCGCAACCGCTCTCGCCGACAAGACATTTATGATTTGAACTATTTATTTAACAATGTTGAACTTGACGAAGTTGAAATGTTGTCGATATTAACTTCATTACTGCACAAATCGGTCGGTCGCCTTGAACCAGGCGTCGTAAACCCTGCAACATTAGATCGTGCAGATATCAAACAACATTCCGAGCGTGAGTATCAAACGTTGACTGCTGAGATCGAAGGGATGTTGCCAGACTTCGACACGGCCTATGAGCGGATCAGGCTATTTTATCGTGCGTTACCTTGGGAGCATACCACAGGATGGGAGATATGCTGACTAAGTGTTTAGCACTGAGCAACAAAGGGAATAGGAGAGAACAACTGGATCGTTTCTTTCATTTCCGTACTGACACACATTCAGTATCAATCATGATAGACGGTTTCAGTTATTGCGGAAGCTCCCCCCATTATGTTGACTATCTTGGTGAGCAGTTTGCAACTATTCAGTATGCCCGACTGGACAGTGATAGCATCTGCTATGAAATCAACCGAATTCTTAATGCGCATGACGGTTATCCTGGTAAGGCAAGTATTGCCATTATCGTTTCCGATCAAGAGTATTATCGCTATATGTCGCTTGGTGATACTCGCATTTACTGGCCTTCAATGCAGAAGCGTACTGTTGACCATACGCTGGCCCAACGGTGTGTTGAACGGGGAAAATCCCCTGCTGAGACATTAAGAACGCATCCGCTGAGAAACCGCGTCACGCAATTTGTGTCAAAAGACAGTAAGCATCATCTCTGCTATAAAATCGACAGACGTATTCCTGGCGAGGTAATAATTATGTGTACAGATGGGTTCTGGTGTCAGTACGATGATAAGGTACTCTATCTGTTAGATTCAGAAGAGGCAATTGAACACGCTTTTCGTGAGGTATTGTCTAAAAGTCACAAGTTGCATGATAACTTTTCTACAGCCTTTCTGCGTGATAGGTAACATATTGTAGAAAGATGGCCTCCAATATGAGGCCAACGGCTATAACATTTCCTCAGCAGTATATTGGTTACTCCCCATAATGACTGCGTTTTGCTTCCTGCATCCTCGATGCTTGGTAAGCTGGATTTTAAGTCCCCTGGCAATGTACAGGTTAACTCGTAATCCGAAACTCCAATTGGCTTTTGAATACCGCGCAAGGTATATTCGGCCAGTATCTGGTCTTTGGTCTGGCATAAAATCAAACCTATGGTAGGCTTCAGTGGAATGTTGTAGCTTCTCATCGACCACCGAGCAATAGGAATTCATCTTACCGGCATGTTCAGGCTTGAACTCTCCTCGTTTCAGCTCGATCACAACAAAAGCCCTTAAAGTCAGATAATAAAAAAGCAGGTCAATGTAATAATCTTGTTCGCTTACGGTAATACGATATTATCGCCCCATAAAAGCAAAGCCCTTACCGAGTTCGAGTAGGAATTTTTCAAGGTGTTTGAGAAGCTCCGTTTCCAGCTCACGTTCTTTAAAGGGTTCTGATAGGGTGAGGAAATCAAAAACATAGGGATCTTTCAGGGGCTGCTGTATCAGCTCCGATTAAGATACGGGTAACCGGTTCTTGAAGTTGCTGACAGCCGAGCCCTGCCGGGCATAGGCATTGCTTTTGATGATATGAAGCAGGGAGTCTCGGCTCTATGTTTCTGGGTCTGTTCTGCATACCAGAATCGCTCGGTTTTATCCTCTCAATCAGCAGAATGTTGTGACCCCACGGCAATTGTGCCACAGGTTGTGGCACAATTGCCGATACGGGCTTTCCGGAACCTTGTTGCTCTATTTGTGGCAAGGCGTACTCCCGGTAGGGCGTAGTTGGAGTAAAAAGAAAAAATAATGGCATTTACTCAGTTAACCATTTAGCCTGTTTTTGCACTGCCTCTTCGGCAGTTACTGTAGTAGGTGTTCTTAGTAACCTTTTATGCTATGAATTGGGAACGGATAAAATGCTGCAACTTGATTTTAGATCTTCAGATTCTTTCGAACGAGCGATATCTCCATTTGAGGAGATGGCGGCATATGAAGCGTTGTGGACTGAGCAGGGCACTACATTTAAAACTATTGCTAATAAATTTCGGCAAGCACCTAATGGTACTATACCATCTGAACTCGTCCCCGAAGAAAAAAGAGAGTCTGTCAAAAAGTCACTGAAATATATTCTTAATAAATATTCTGTGGAGCATTTAGGTATTAGAGTGCACGGAGCTAGCGAATATCCTGATAAATTGAGAGATGCTCGTTACCCAATAGAATTGTTTTATTATCAAGGTTGGTGGGATTTAGTGAATACTCGGTGTGTGGCTGTCGTCGGTTCACGAAAGATATCTGATGAAGGTCGCTGTAGAACAAGAAAGCTAGTTAAATGTCTTGTAAATGATGGGCTTACTATCATTTCTGGCTTGGCTGAGGGAGTCGATACTGTTGCTCATACGACTGCGTTGGAGTTGGGAGGAAACACAATAGCGGTTATCGGTACTCCGTTGTCTCATATTTACCCAAGACAGAATAGTGAGCTCCAAAAGGCAATTAGAGAAAGTTATTTGCTAATTAGCCAGGTACCATTTAAACGTTATATTGAGCAAGATTACCGTAGTAATCGTCGGTTTTTTCCTGAGCGCAATGTGACTATGTCAGCATTATCTGAAGCGACTATTATCGTTGAGGCATCGGATACCTCAGGAACGATGACGCAAGCTAGAGCGGCTTTGAATCAAGGCAGAAAATTATTTATATTAGAATCTTGTTTCAAGAATACTTCAATTAGCTGGCCGACAAAATATGAAGCGTTAGGGGCTATAAGGGTTAAAGACTATGAGGATATTAGGGAACATCTGTGACTTACCGTCTTGCAATAATTGATAAATTGAGTCGTAGAGATCACTACTATCTTGCAGAGGACGACACTTGTTACTTTTATGGGGAATATACAGCTAGGAAAGGTTATGCTTACAGTGAAACAAATAGGCTAATAATAAATCTAAAAAAGAGCGTATTACAGCGAACGGAAGATCATTATAAACATAAGCAGCAGGCAATAAATAAAATAGCTGAAATGTCGTCTCATATCAGCACCCTTCAACATTTGACTTTTTTTGTTCTAGTGCCTCCATCAAAATGCAAACTAACATTAGTTAATCTCAACTTTGCTTAAGAAGAGCGAGTTCAGAACCCCGTAAATTCAAACTCGGCTTTTTCGGTTGAAAAGAGAATATAAAATCGTGCCGCTATGGTTGAAATTATAGTGAATACGTTATATTCTTGATTATAACAAATAGGCTATGGAGTCGATATGTGGGAAGTCATAACGACAGAGTGCTTTGATGAGTGGTTCCTGGCTCAGGAAAATGCTCTAAGGGAGTCAGTCTATGAAGCTATGAAGCTATGGGGGTATTGGAAAAGTTCGGCCCAAAACTTGGCAGACCATATGTTGATACATTGAGTGGTTCTGATTTCCCCAACATGAAGGAGCTGCGTGTACAGCATGCTGGTAATCCTATCAGAGCGTTTTTTGCGTTTGATCCTACCCGCTGCGCAGTTATTTTGTGTGCTGGCGATAAAACGGGATTAAATGAGAAACGTTTCTATAAGGATATGATCCGGCTGGCTGATTCCGAGTACCGTAAACATCTTGCGAAACTGGAGAAATAATCATGGCTACTTACAGAGAACTGTTGGCTAAAGAAAGTCCTGAAATGCAGGCACGAGTTGCGGAACGGGTTGAAGAAGCCAGTATCCAGATCGCTCTTAGCCAACTGCGTGATGAGCTAAAAATTTCACAAACAGAATTGGCCGCTGTTATGGGGGTCAAACAGCCTTCCGTTGCTCGTATGGAACAAGCTGACAATGATCCAAGGTTATCAACACTTAAGCGCTATGTGAAAGCATTAGGCGGTGAATTAAGCCTTGATGTGACTCTTCCAACAGGTAAGCGCGTAGCTTTCCATCTTTAAGGGAGAAAGTCCGCAGAGCGGGCTTTCTTCAGATTATTGACAAGGTGTTGTTTTTTTATCCGGTACTTTGTTTTAATTAACCTCGGTTTCGTTTAAAAATAGCGATATCACAATCTCGTAAATTCAAGCTTGATTTTTTAGGTTAGAATGTATAAGCAATTAGGCCAGCGACGATTTCCAATAAAAAACCGAGCTGACTGCGGTGTCTTGAATGCGCTATCTGAGAAATATTTTTGAGCTGATCCATGACCGTTTCTATCAAAAATTGCCTTCTATCTTATCAACCAGATGGGGTGTTTATAGTTTTATACCCTAAGTTCAAATAGTTAAAATTTTCAAAATCAGATAAACAGTTATTCACTGTAATCGTTACTCTTTTTCGTCACTCTGTTGATGTATATATCTACGCAGATTTAGAGTAATGCTATGGTTTATTTCCGTTTGTTTTCCCATAGTCTTTTTGTCCTGACGATACTAATGAGTTGGCCTGTGCTGGCCGGGGAAAAAGATGAGCTGGCCACCACACTCAAACAGCTTGACCAGGTGCAGGCCAGTTTGGAGCGTGCCCGGGTTTTGGCCGTTCAGGAGGGTCAGGCAGACCGTTTTTATTTTGATTATCTGCGTGTTAACCGGGACCTCAATATTGTCCGTGAAGGCATTAACCGCTATCTGACCCCCTCCCGTGCCCAACCTGGGATTTCTGCGGCTGCGCTGGATGTGACCGGTCAGTATCGTCAGGAGCGAATACGGTGAACGAGGTACAACGCCATGCATTCAGGGCGGCTTCCGGCAATCTCGATCCCCATGTGATGCAATTTCTCTGTATCGGTTTACTGATAGCGGTGCTGTTTCTCTGGGCGGCATGGGGAATGGTGGACGTCTGGCAGGGCTGGGCCAATGAAAAGGTCCGTGAAGCGGCGATGACCCGTTTTGTCATTCGTGTGGCGTTGTTGCTGGTGATGGTTATCTGGATGTTTGCCAGCTAATCGGTTTTTTAACCTGTAATGGAAAAAAGGGAAAAGGAAATGGATCTGTTAAACCGGGGATGTCAGTCACTGTTCCGCCTGTTTGCCCGTATCAATACCTGTGCCGTGTCACTCAGTGTGCTGGCTTATCTGGTTTGTCAACCCGTGACAGCGGCATTGCCAACGGTTGAACCGCCTTCCAGCGGGAGTGGCGGTGGCATTTTTAATACCGTCAAAGGTTACTTGCAGGACGGCATCGTGATAGGCGGGCTGGTCGTTGCCGCGATCGCGTTTATCAATGTGGCGACAGCGGCAATCCATACTTTTTCTGAAGTTCGCAGTGACAGAGCTTCCTGGACTAAATTTGGCGCGATTGTGGTGGTTGGCGTGGTGCTGTTAGTGGCGGTTATCTGGCTGCTGGGCAAATCGACTTCTATTCTCTTTTAACCCCAGGGAAGTGTCAGTATGGTGCAGACGATTCGTTTTTTACCTGACCGTCTTAACGCCGAACCTGTGGTGTTCCGGGGATTTACCACCCCAGAACTGGGCTGGACGGCATTAACGGGACTGATAGCTGGCACGGTCATTGGCTTGTTACTGACACCGGTAACGGGTTGGGTGATGATACCGACGGTGGCCCTGATTGCGCCATTATTATTGATTGCCTTTGGCGGCAAATACCTGGCTCGGGTGAAGCGTGGTAAACCAGAGAATTACCTCTATCGGCAACTGGAAGTGAAAAAGCGGCGCTATGGTCTGGGTGATCCGTCACTGATTGTCACATCACAACGCTGGTCGTTGCGCCGCCGTCACCGGGTAATGATCAGGATGGGGCGGTTATGAGCCGTTTTCGTCATGCGATTCAAAACCGGGACCAGCATATCCTGACGTTACGCGCGGCCTGTGGTGTGCTGGTTTTGTTGTTGTTACTGAGTCTGAGTGGCTGGATGATGGTGCCGAGAGAGTTAACCATTTATACGCCGCCGGATGTCCGTAGTGGTAGTACTCGCCCGTGGTGGCAAGTACCGGTCTCCCAGGTCTATGCCTTTGGCTTTTACATTTTTCAGCAACTGAATGCCTGGCCGAAAGACGGGGAAGTCGATTACCCGGCGAAAATAGCCGCGCTTTCTCCTTATTTGACCCCTTCCTGTCAGGCATTGCTGGAACAGGATGTTCAAAACCGGTCACAAGTGGGTGAGCTAAAAGATCGCGTGCGGGTGGTGTATGAAATTCCGGAACGGGGCTTTCGTGACAGCAATGTGATGGTAAAAGACCGGGATAACTGGGTTATCCGGTTAGATTTAGTCGCCGATGAATATTTTCACGCTGAGCCGGTCAAACGGGCATTGGTACGTTACCCACTGAAAGTCACCCGTTGGCAAGGGGATGCAGAGCGTAACCCGTTCGGTCTGGCACTGGATTGTTATGACAGCACACCGCAGCGGCTGGAAGCAGCCTCGCCGCCGGCACCGGCGAAAAAGGGGGTATTCCAGTGAAAAAACAGGTACTCGTCGAGTTATTGGCATTGACCGCATTATTATTCGCTGGACTGGTCATGGTTTCGCCCGTTGAGGCCGTGGAGTTGATGAAGTGGGAGCGTATCCCGCTGCCGGTTGCCCTGCATGTTGGGCAGGAGCGGGTGGTTTTTGTGGATAAAAATGTCCGGGTGGGTTTTCCCGGGATGTTGAATGGCAAATTGCGGGTACAAAGTACCGGTGGTGCAGTGTATTTGTATCCGAGTGAAACGTTTGTTCAGACCCGACTGCAACTTCAGGATGTGGAAAGTGGTGAAATGATTTTGCTGGATGTGACCGCCACCAATGGAAAAAGCCCCCTTGAGCCGGTTCGTGTAGTGTACCACGGGGATGTGACCACGTTGACGGACAACGACCAGGTTCACTACGGTGCCAAAGGGGATAACACGTCAGCAACGTCTCCCTCTCCTGCCGGTGAACGTCAGGCCGCCCGGCGTCAAAAACCGTCCTACACGGCTCCGCTGCCGGTGGTCCTGACCCGTTACGCCGCACAGAGTCTGTATGCGCCGTTACGTACAGTGGAAGCTGTTCCCGGCATTCACCCGGTATCACTGGCACTGCCGGCCCGATTGACCACATTGTATCCCTCTGCGCCGGTGATAGTCTCCCCGTTAGGGGGCTGGGGGGTGGATAACCTCGCTGTGGTGGCGTTGAAAGTGCGTAACACCCACCGTGAGAACGTGGTGCTTGATCCACGCAGGTTACAGGGGCAATTCATGGCAGCGACCTTTCAGCATCGTTGGCTGGGACCGTCAGGCACGCCGGAAGACACGACTACCGTCTATCTGGTGGTGAAAGGTCGGCCTGCCCGTGCCTTTCTGCCAGAACCGGTGAGGTCAAAAACGCCGATGAAGCAACAAGGAAATCCCCATGCAAATTAAGTCAAACGGTCTGGTGAAGTGGGTGGTGCCTATTTTTGTTATCGCGGGACTGGCGGTGGGTATCAAGAGTTGTCGGCAATCAGAGATTCCTGTCAGCCAGACAGTGAATCATCAGGCCCTGGCGGAACTGTCCCCCGGGGAGCTGCGGGCATTGGGGATTGAGGGAGACACCCCGGAAGACACATTGCGTACGCTGATTGGTGCTTTGCGCAGTATCCGTGTTCAGCAGGCGGCGCTGGAAAAACAAAACGCACAATTACTGGCGGACAATGAGAAATGGCGAAACGGGAGTCAGAGCATGACTGACCAAATTAACCAGGCGGTAGCGGGCACCCGTGAGGAGACAGAAAAGCAACAGCAGGTACTGAAAGCGGAGCAGCAAACGCTGTTTAACCGGCTTGACCAGCTAACCCGTCAGTTAGGCAATAAAGGTATGAGTACAAACTCCCCTCTGGTTGAGCGTGAGATTCCGCTGGGATTAGGATTGGACGATACCGGCCAAAATACGACCTCAGGCGGGGACAGGCTGGTCTGGATTACCCCACAGGATGCGTTACCGGCTGACCCACAGGTTGCAATGAGCGGTCAGCCAGCGACTCCCCGTTTTCCCGTGTCATTTCTGGAGGACAATGCATTGAGCCGTCAGAAACTGGCATACGACGGTATGACTAAAAATCAGCAAGCCATTACCGAGGGTCATACAAACGAGGCTATCCGGCCCGTTTATACCCTGCCCGAAAATACGACGCTGGTCGGCAGCCAGGCGATGACCGCATTATTAGGCCGGGTGCCGGTGAATGACAAAGTCACTGACCCGTATCCTTTTAAGATACTGATAGGTAAAGATAACTTGACTGCCAACGGCATTGAACTGCCGGACGTGGAAGGGGCGATTGTTTCGGGTACAGCGACCGGTGATTGGACCTTGTCTTGCGTGCGCGGCAATGTCACTTCTTTAACTTCTGTCTTTGCAGACGGCACCGTCAGAACTGTGCCGAAATCGGATCATCGCACCAATGGCAACCATCACGTTCAGGGTAATAGCGGCGGCGGTATTGGCTGGTTGTCTGACGACAGTGGTATTCCGTGTATCAGCGGGACACGGAAATCCAATGCAGCCAGCTACTTGCCAACCTTATTTGCGCTTTCTGGCGGTACAGCAGCCGGTGATGTGCTGTCACAGAGCCAGCTTACCACCCAGACTAACGGTTATGGCGGTGCGACGTCATCACTGACCGGGGATGCCGGTAAAGCGGTTTTGGGACAAGCTGCGGCCGGAGGATTGAAGGCGGTGTCGGAATGGGTCAAAGCCCGTTACGGCCAAACCTTTGATGCCGTCTATGTGCCACCGGGAACCAGCGTGGCGGTACATATTACCCAACAAATACCGATTGATTACGAAACACAGGGGCGCAAGGTGAAATACCCCTTTAGCCTGGGACAGGAGAACAGTGATGGGCTGGACTGAGAAAATGCATATCTGTGGAGCCGGTATGTGCAGCGTCAGATTGAAATCAGGTTGTTGGGTTTGCCTGTTCGTAGTGACGGCGGTCCTGACCGGTTGCAGCACGTCCAAAGAAGACATGTTGCCCTCGGGAGACCAGACTATGCTGGCATTGTGGCAGGGAAAAGCCGCGTCGTCACAGACCACGCTGGAAGCCCGTCAAGTGCTGCGCCGGGGGCTGAACGAACGGGAGCAGCAGACCATGTTGGACTACACTGAAAGTTACAGTCGGACACAGGAAAATGAAATCAGTCAAACCTTCCCACGGCTACCCAATCCGGACATGGTGATGTATCTCTTTCCCCATTTGGTGGCGGGAAACTCGCCGGTGCCGGGATATAGCACGGTGTTTTCGTTTTACAGTCAGGTGCAGTACGCCCTGCCGGGTGAACGGACGGGGGCATTGTGATGTGGACGCTGTTGAATAAAGCCCGCTTGCGTAAACGGAGTCATCTATCGGAAGTTTTGGGTGAAACTGAGGTCATACTACCGTCGTCTTCCACTGTTGTTGGGCGTGAACCTTTGAGGCGTCCCGGCAAAATGACGAGCACGGATGAAGCTGCGTTGTATGACATTTGGCCGTCTATCATTGATTACCTGCCTTGGGCAGAATATTTGGATGATGAGAAGTGTTTGTTGCTGGATGATGGTCTTTCTGTCGGGGCGGTTTATACGGTTTCTCCGGTATCGACAGAAGGACGCACCGCTGCCCGTCTGGAAGAGATCCGTGACCAGGTGGAGGATGCGTTGCAGGACAGCCTGGAGGAAGAAGATATTTCTCCCTGGGTGGTACAGTTTTTTTGTCAGGATGAAGATGACTCGTCGTCATCGCTGACGCAGCTTCGTCAATATATCAAGCCCTGGGCACAGGGCACAGCCTTTACCGAAACGTGGCTGGCTGAGACTGAACGTCATCTGCGAGGCATTGCCCGGCCTGAAGGGCTGTTTAACGACACATTGGTCACCGGTCAACCTTGGAGAGGACAGCAACGCCGTACCCGAATGGTCGTTTATCGCTGGGTCCCGGCAGGCCAGAAGGATGCTCTGTCACTGGCAGCGTTGCTTAATCAGGTCTGTAACCGACTAACGGCCTCGCTGGCCAGCGCCAGCATTTTGTGTGAACGACAAGATGGTGAACAGGTTCATCACTGGTTATTGCGATTATTCAATCCTGGTCCAGATTGGATAGACAAAGCGGCGTTGTATCAGGCAGCTAGTTATGCGACCCCACAGGCTGGTGAGTGGAAGCCAGATAATGATTTCACGGAAACCTTGTGGTTTACCCCGCCACGTTCTGACGTGAAAAACGGTATATGGTGGTTTGATAATATTGCTCATCGAGCGGTACCGGTTGAACGGCTGCGTCGCCCACCAGAGCCGGGAACGCTGACCGGTGAAATGGCCCGGGGTGAACATATTAATGCGCTGATGGATTTATTACCCTCAGGTACCCTGGTGTCACTGACCGTTGTCATACCGGCCCAGGATAGGTTGGAACAGGATTTTGACCGGTTGTCAAAAAATGCAGTGGGAGAAAATACTGAATCAGGGCGAGTACGCGCAGACGTAAAAGAAGCTAAGGCACATCTGGGGCTGAGACATAAACTGTGCCGTTCTGCACTGACCTTTCTGTTACAGGGGGCTGATGTTGACGATTTGAACCGTCGGCATCAGCAACTGGCCGCAACCCTGTTGGTCTCGGGGTTGCAGCCGGTCAAACCCGAATGTGATGTGGCACCGTTAAACGGTTATCTGCGTGCCTTACCGATGTGTTTTAACCCGCAACGAGACAAGCATCACTGGTATACCCGGTTGACTTGGGTGCAGCATGTGGCTGGGTTGTTGCCCGTGACAGGGCGGGCGACCGGCACCGGTAACCCGGGTCTGAGCTTTTTTAACCGGGGCGGTGATGTGCTGACCTTTGATCCGCAAAATAAACATGACCGTACCCAGAATGCGCATCTGTTGCTGTTCGGGCCGACCGGGGCGGGGAAGTCGGCTACGCTTTGTGCGAACCTGTCGCAGCTGATGGCGGTGCACCGTCCCCGATTATTTGTGGCGGAAGCGGGCAACAGTTTTGGGTTGTTTGCTGATTACTGTCAACGCCTGGGGCTGAGTGTCAACAAAATCGGCATTAAACCGGGCTGTGGGGTCAGTCTGGCACTGTTTGCTGATGCCCACCAATTGCTTCACATGGCATCTTCTCAGCTGGATTTGGCGGGTGAAAAGTCGGCGGAGGAAATTGAAGACGACGGGGACGATGAGCAGCGCGATATTCTGGGCGAAATGGAAATTGCCGCCCGCATGATGATCACCGGCGGGGAGAAAAAAGAGGAGGAGCGTCTGACGCGGGCGGATAGGGGCATGATCCGCGAAGCTATCATGATGGCGGCAAAAGCGAGTGTTGACGATGGCCGACAGATGATAGCGGAAGATCTGCAAAAGGCATTGTCTGTGATTGCCCGGGACAGCCGGCGGGATGAACAGGGGCGATCATTGCGTACCGAACAGCGTCGTGCCCGTGCCGAAGAGATGGCGGGGGCGATGTCAATGTTCACCAGTGGTTTTGAGGGAGAATTGTTTAATCGTCCGGGAACCCCCTGGCCAGAAGCCGATGTGACGCTGATTGACCTCGGTACGTTGGCGCGTGAAGGGTATGGTGCCCAGATGTCGCTGGCGATGGTGTCTCTGGTCAATACCATCAACAATAGGGCGGAGCGTGACCAGTTTGAGGACCGGGAAATTAATTTTGTGGTGGATGAGGCGCATATACTGACCACTAATCCGCTGTTGTCGCCCTACATGACTAAAGTGGTCAAGATGTGGCGAAAACTGGGCGCCTGGTTGTGGCTGGCGACTCAGAATTTGGCGGACTATCCGGATAGTGCGGAAAAAATGCTGAATATGGCGGAGTGGTGGTTGTGTCTGACCATGCCGCCGGATGAAGTCGAACAGATAGCGCGTTTTAAAAAGCTGTCTGAAGAACAAAAATCGGTGTTGCTGTCAGCCAGCAAACTCCCGGGCTGTTACACCGAAGGCGTGGTGTTGTCGAAAAAAGTGGAGGCGTTGTTTCGGGTAGTGCCACCCAGTGTCTATCTGGCGCTGGGTATGACGGAGAAAGAGGAAAAGGCCGAGCGCAGGGCGATTATGAAAGTGCTTCATTGCAGCGAATTGGATGCTGCCTTTGTGGTAGCGCGCAGGCTGGACCGTGCCCGAGGTCTGATATCTGGGGAAGAAGCAGATGGGCGTGATGAGGATCTCTTA